>JBBQAT010000003.1:0-77598 GCA_038316625.1 Burkholderiales bacterium | reverse complement strand
CCCCTTCCCATCTCGAACAGGACCGTGAAACGAAGTCGCGCCGATGATAGTGCATACTACGTGTGCGAAAGTAGGTCACCGCCAGGCTCCCCTCAACACCAGCCCTCCCCGCATCCCCGCGGCGAGGGCTTCGTGCTTTCTTCTTCAGAAAGAGAAACTGCTCCCGACCAGCAGGTGTCAGTCTCGGCTATAATCACGCCTTCTCCTTGTTTCCACGCAGGTTTTCTGCATTTTTCTCCCCAAGCCCAACATGACCGACATTCTCTTTCTGCGCGGGGCTCCCGCTTTTTCTGTTTTTCGTCTTCAAGGATTGCAGCAACGTATTCAGGGGTTTGTGTCTGGCGCGACCATTACGGGTGCCGACTATTGGCATTTCGCGAAACTGAACAAGAAATTGAGTGACGAAGGCAGGCAGCAACTGTCGGGCTTGCTTGAGGAGTGCGTTGCTGCTGAAACTGCGAGTGGCGAATTGTTTCTTGTGACGCCGCGTATCGGGACTATTTCACCGTGGTCTTCAAAAGCAACAGATATTGCATTGAATTGTGGTCTGGAGGCTATCGAACGGATTGAGCGTGGGATTGCCTACCACATCGAAGGTGTTAGCGATGAACTGCGGCCGCAAGTTGCAGCACTGTTGCATGATCGCATGATCGAAACGGTGCTTATCAATTTTGAACAGACTGCGGAGCTATTTCGCCACTTTTCGCCGAAGCCGATGACTTCGGTGGATCTGCTGAACGCGGGGCGTGATGGGCTTGTCGAGGCCAACAGCCGTCTCGGTCTGGCGCTCTCTGACGATGAAATCGATTATTTGGTCGAACTGTTCGTAAACAAGGCGCAACGCAATCCGACCGATGTCGAGTTGATGATGTTCGCGCAAGCCAATTCCGAGCATTGCCGGCACAAGATTTTCAATGCGTCATGGGTTCTTGACGGCCATCCGCGCAAGGAGACGTTGTTCGGCATGATCCGCGAAACGCATGCGGCGCATCCGCAGGGAAATGTGGTGGTTTATTCCGATAATTCGTCGGTTTTCGAGGGCGCGACGGTTGATCGCTTCTATCCTGGTGAGGATGGTACGTACGGCTGGAATGAGCAGTTGACGCACGTTCTGGCAAAGGTCGAGACACACAACCACCCGACAGCGATTTCACCTTTCCCCGGTGCGGCGACAGGATCAGGCGGCGAGATTCGCGACGAAGGCGCTACCGGGCGTGGCTCCAAACCAAAGGCCGGTCTATGCGGCTTCTCGGTTTCCAACCTTTATCTGCCGGATGCTCAACAACCTTGGGAAAACGAGACTGCGGTTTATGGTCGTCCATCGCGTATCGTTTCGGCGCTCGACATCATGCTCGAAGGTCCGATTGGTGCGGCGGCGTTCAATAACGAATTTGGTCGCCCTAATCTCGCGGGCTATTTCCGTACTTACGAGCAGCGCGTGGGACAAGGCAATGCTGCTGTTGTGCGCGGCTATCACAAGCCGATCATGGTCGCTGGCGGCGTCGGCAATATTGCGGACAATCAGTCCTTCAAGTCAGAAACTTTTCCGACTGGCACATTGCTCATTCAGCTTGGTGGCCCTGGCATGCTGATTGGTCTGGGAGGTGGCGCAGCCAGTTCGATGAGCACCGGTAGCAACAGCGAAGACCTCGATTTCGCGTCTGTGCAGCGTGGCAACCCCGAAATGCAGCGGCGGGCACAGGAAGTGATTGACCGCTGCTGGCAGATGGGTTCGCCTACGAACGATATTTCAGCCATTGGCGATGGCAATCCAATTCTTTCCATACACGATGTAGGTGCCGGAGGTATTTCCAACGCACTGCCTGAACTAGCGCATGGTGCCGGTTGTGGCGCACGGTTTGAACTGCGCGACGTGAAAATTGAAGAACCGGGCATGTCGCCTGCAGAAATCTGGAGTAATGAGGCGCAGGAACGCTACGTGATGGCGATTCCGCCGAGCCGTTTGCCCGAATTCAAGGCCATGTGTGAGCGCGAGCGTTGCCCGTTTGCCGTTGTTGGTGTGGCGACCGACGATAATCGTCTGGTCGTGGCCGACCGTCATTTCGGCAACAATCCGGTCGATATGGATATGGATGCGCTGCTCGGCAAACCGCCGCGCATGACGCGCGATGTGCTTCGTTTGCCCTCGGTTGGCATTCCATTTGATCCGTCATCGATTGAACTGAAGGACGCCGCTTATCGCGTGTTGCGTTTGCCGGCAGTGGCCGACAAGACCTTCCTGATCTCGATTGGTGATCGTACCGTCGGTGGCATGACTGCCCGCGACCAGATGGTCGGGCCGTGGCAGGTGCCGGTCGCCGACGTGGCAGTCACGACCATGGGTTATCAGACGCTGCGTGGCGAGGCTTTCGCCATGGGGGAGCGCACTCCAGTTGCGATTCTCGACGCGCCGGCTTCGGGTCGCATGGCGGTTGGGGAGGCGTTGACCAACATCGTTGCGGCAAGCATCGAAAAGCTGGGCGATGTGAAATTGTCAGCCAATTGGATGGCACCTGCCGGTGTGCCGGGGGAAGATGCTCGCCTGTTTGATACCGTTCGCGCTGTTTCCTACCTTTGTCAGCAGATTGGCGTTTCGATTCCAGTTGGTAAGGATTCGCTTTCGATGCGAACAGCATGGGAAGACGCTGGTGAAATAAAGCAGGTCGTGTCACCTCTTTCGCTGATTGTGACGTCATTCGCTCTAGTACAGGATGCGCGCCGTACGCTGACTCCACAGCTCCAACTGGATGTTGGCGAAACGGATCTGCTGCTGATTGATCTGGGCATGGGCAAGAATCGTCTGGGTGGTTCGTCATTGGCGCAGGTATTCAATGCAACGGGTACAGAGGTACCGGATGTTGACGATCCGGCGCGTTTGCTCGCTTTTTTTGGTGTGGTGCAACAATTGGCCAAAGACGGTTTGCTGTTGGCGTATCACGATCGCTCGGATGGCGGCCTGTTTGCCACCGCTATCGAAATGGCCTTCGCGGCGCATTGCGGCGTATCTCTTGAACTCGATGCTTTGTGTGACGGTTCCAATGGAGATCTGGCGAAAGTTTTGTTTGCTGAAGAACTCGGAGCTGTGGTGCAGATTCTCCGCACCGACCGCGAGAAGGTGATGGGATCGTTGCGCAGCGCCGGGCTTGGGGCGTGTTCGCATTTCATCGGAACCCCCAACAGTAGCGACGAATTGATCGCCACTCACAACGCCAGCGTCGTCCTCAGTGAAAAACGTGTTGACTTGAAGCGCGCTTGGTCGGAAACGAGCTTCCGCATGCAGGCTTTGCGTGACAATCCGGAATGCGCGCAGCAGGAGTACGACCGAATTCTCGATACATCCGATGCCGGTCTGTCGGTTTCGCTGAGCTTTAATCCGACGGAAGACATTGCCGCCCCGTTCATCAGCAGCGGCCTTCGCCCTCGGGTTGCCATCCTGCGTGAGCAGGGCGTCAATGGTCATGTCGAGATGGCTGCGGCGTTTGATCGAGCGGGTTTTACCTCGGTCGATGTGCACATGAGTGACATTCTTTCCGGACGGGTTTCCCTCGCTGATTTTAAGGGTGCGGTCGCCTGTGGCGGTTTTTCTTACGGTGACGTACTTGGCGCCGGCAAGGGATGGGCCAAAACGATCCTGTTCAATGGTCGTGCGCGCGACGAGTTTTCGGCCTTCTTCGGTCGCGATGATACTTTCGCGCTGGGCGTATGCAATGGCTGTCAGATGATGAGTGCCTTGAAGAGCCTGATTCCTGGTGCGGATGCCTGGCCGCGTTTTGAGCGCAACAAGGTTGAGCAGTTCGAGGCCCGTTTCACTATGGTCGAGGTGCCGCGATCGCCGTCGCTGTTCTTCGGCGGCATGGCGGGCAGCCGAATGCCGGTGGTCGTTTCGCACGGCGAAGGTCAGGCCATATTCGATTCTGGCGAACAGCAGGCCAATGCGCTGATCGCAATGCGTTTCCTAGACAACGCTGGCCGGACCAGCGAAGTTTACCCATATAACCCGAATGGTTCGCCGCAAGGCATTACTGGCGTGACGACGGCTGACGGACGTTTCACGATCATGATGCCGCACCCGGAGCGTGTTTTCCGCACGGTGCAAATGTCGTGGCATCCGGTAAGCATGGGCGACGATTCGCCGTGGATGCGAATGTTCCGCAACGCGCGCAAATGGGTGGGGTGACAGAATTTAAGGCTAAGCATCTCGTGACGCTTAGCCTTTAAAGGTCAAAAAAAGCCGGGAGGCTGAAAAGCGTCCCGGCGTTTTTTATGGAGCGTCGAGTTTTATTCGACCTTGGCCTTGGTGCGTAGAGCTTCGACCATCTTGTTGATTTGCTGCGATTGCGCTTGCTGGAGCAGGCGCGGCTTGATTTCCTCAAATGCAGGCGCAGCCAGCGGACGGGTGTCTTCTAGCATGATGACGTGGAAGCCGAAGTCGGACTTGACCGGGGTTTCGGTGTATTTGCCTTTTGCCAAGCTGGTCAGCGCATCGCTGAAGGGTTTGACGAAGTTGCCGGCGCTGGCCCAACCGAGGTCGCCGCCGTTATCCTTGGAGCCTGGATCAACCGATTGCTTGGCGAGCTCATCGAACTTGGCACCCTTCTTCAGGTTTTCGATGATGGCCTTGGCCTCATCTTCGCCCTTGACCAGAATGTGGCGCGACTTGTATTCGGTCGAGCCCAGTTGGGTCTTGATCGTTTCGAATTGAGCCTTCAACTGGTCATCGGTAATCGGGTTCTTCTTCACGAACTCCTGAATATAGGCGCGAACAAAGAAGGCCTGACGCGCTGCATCGGCTTGTGCCGCGATATCCGGCTTCTTGTCGAGGCCGGCTTTCTTCGCTTCCTGAATCAACAGTTCGCGGCGAACTAGTTCTTCACGAACCGCGTTTTTTAGTTCCGGCGAATCAGGAGCGCCTTGGGCTTTTTGCTCGGCCATAAACACGTCGGCGAGTGCTTGCGAAACGGCGACACCGTTGACGGTCACGAAGGTCTTGCCGGCGGCCATGGCCGTTGCCGACATCAGTGCGCCGACGAGCAGTGCGGTCGCGAGTTTCGAGATTTTCTGCATGTTTCGTATTCCTTGTGTCTGAGATGAATTGGTTAGGGTGTTTAGGATAGGGTTTCTTGTTTTATGAGTAAACCAAGCGTGTTCATTGCGCTTCTTCCGGCGTCAGCGACTGGATGCTTAGTGCATGGATTCTACTACGCATCAGCTCGCCAAGGGCTTCGTAGATCAAACGGTGGCGGATCAACGTTGATTTTCCAGCAAATCCGGCCGAGACGATGAGCAAGCGATAATGACCGCCACCGCTTCGGGCACCGGCATGGCCGGCATGTTTGGCGGAATCGTCGATCAATTCCAGACGAAGCGGATCGAGCCCGGCAAGCCGTTCGCGCAGAACGATTTCAAACTCGCTGAAAGAACTATTCGTGCCGGATTGACTCACGTCGGCAAGACCTTCTTGAATGGCTTGACCGATACGTTGGCGTAGACGCCAGCGGCGACGTACGGGTCGGCGTCGGCCCAGGCTTGCGCGGCTTCGAGCGATGCGAACTCGGCGACGATCAGGCTGCCGGTAAACCCGGCTGGACCGGGATCGGGTGAGTCAATTGCGGGGCAGGGGCCGGCCAGGATCATGCGCTCTTCGTTCTGCAACGCGTTGAGTCTCTCAAGATGTGCCGGTCGAGCTGCAAGGCGGTCGCCCAGGGAATCGGGACGGTCTTCGCCAACGATGGCATAAAGCATTATTTCTTTTCCTCGATGTACTTGGACAGCAGCAAGCCCTGGATGATAACGAATACGAACATCAGTCCGGTCCCGCCAAAAAGTTTGAAATTAACCCAGTCGTCGGTCGAAAAGTTGAAGGCAAAGGCTACCGCAAGATTGGCGAATCCCATGAAGACAAAGAATCCGACCCACGACCAGTTGAGTCGACCCCAAATGGCGTCTGGAAGTTCGAATTGTTCGGTCAGCAGCACGCGAATCAGGTTTTTCTTGAGGAAGAGTGCACTCACGGCAAGGCCGGCGGCGAAGGACCAGTAGAGTACGGTCGGCTTCCACTTGATGAAGGTTTCATCGTGGAAAATCAAGGTCATTCCGCCAAAGACAGTGATGATACCCAGACTGACCCAGAGCATGGTGTCGACTTTGCGATGTCTGAACCATACCCAGCCGATCTGGGCAAAGGTAGCGGCCATGGCGACGCCGGTGGCGACATAGATACCGCTAAACTTGAAGGCGATGAAAAACAGGATGACCGGGAAGAGGTCGAAAATAAATTTCATGGGATGGTCTACAAAATGGTCGGCGGATTATGGCTGATTTTTGAGTAGGCTGTCCATGTCTGGCGAGAGTTGCTTTGTTATACTCAATTCGATGAGCCTGAAGACGCGCTAGAAGCGCATGGAGAGCGACATGAACAGAATCGCCATCATTGACGATAGTGATATCAATCTGACGCTATTGCAGGCCTTGGTCAACAAACTTGGCGATTGCGATCCCTTGCTTTTTAATGAGTCGCTGAAGGGTCTGGCCTGGTGCTCGGAGAATCTGCCGGAATTGATCATCGTCGACTACATGATGCCGGCGTTGGATGGCCTTCAGTTGATTTCCCGATTGCGGAAAGTGGCGGGCCGGGAGGAGGTTCCCATCCTGATGATCACGGCAAACGATGATAAGGATGTCCGCTACGAAGCCTTGCAGAGCGGAGCGACCGATTTCCTGAACAAGCCGATTGATCGCATCGAGTTTTCAGCTCGGGTTCGCAATATGCTGGCGCTGGGTAGCAGTCGCAAGAAACTGGCCGACAAGGCAGCCTGGTTGGCCGAGGAGGTGCGAAAGGCAACGGCCGTCATTCATGGGCGAGAACAGGAACTTTTGTTCCGCATGTCGCGTGCGGCCGAGTTTCGCGATCCAGAAACCGGTGCACATATTCAGCGCATGGCGCACTATTCGCATCTGATCGCACAGCGTCTGGGGCTATCCGTAGAGGATCAGCAACTGATCTTGCAGGCCGCGCCGATGCACGATGTCGGCAAGATCGGCATTCCCGACTACATCCTCCTGAAGCCGGCCGCCTTGACGCCGGAGGAGTTTGGGGTGATGAAGACTCACGCGGCACTGGGTTTCGAATTGCTCAAGGGCAGCGAATCGACAATTCTCCAGTCCGCTGCCTCCATCGCGATCTCGCACCATGAGAAATTTGACGGTTCCGGTTACCCCTACGGTGTTGCCGGCGATGCGATTCCCCTGTTCGGGCGGATCGTGGCGGTCGCTGATGTGTTTGATGCACTGACGTCCGAGCGCCCCTACAAGAAAGCCTGGCCGATCGAAAAAGCTGTGGCGTATCTACGCGAGGGTGAGGGTAAGCATTTCGACCCTGCCTGCGTTGCGGCGCTTCTGGCGAGCTGGGATGAGGTACTTGTTGTTTATGAGCAGTATCAGGATGCGGAAGTGCCCAGTATTTAAAGCCCGGGAGGCAATATTGTGAGTGAGCTATACAACCACGCTGAGGCAGTGGAGCGTCTGGGGGGCGATGAGGCGCTTTTTTCCGATGTGGCCGGCCTGTTTGTCGCAGAAAGCGAAGGCTATTGTGGCGCGCTGGAAGCGGCGCTGGCTTTGGCCGACGTGGCCGCCGTGCGGCGCGAAGCGCATACCGTGAAAAGTATGCTGGCAACTTTTTCCTGTGAAACGGGACGGGAACTTGCACAGCGCCTGGAGCATCTGGCGGCTTCCGGTAGTCTGGAGGGTGCTGACAGTCTCACGGCAGCCGTGGTCGCTGCCGTCAGGCGACTCGTCGAGGTGCTGCCTAAAGAAGCGGCTTAATCCGGGAGGCGGATCAGCATTGCGGCTTGCTCTGGCGTACTGTTGGCCGGAATGATGCCGAGCAGCGGTGTGCTGATACGTTCCGTCAGCGCCGCCAGATTTTCCTCGAAACGCGACATCTCCGGGTCGATGCGGTTGGCGATCCAGCCGGCCAGTTTCAGTCCGCGCGCGGCAATCGCCTGCTGTGTCAGGAGCGCGTGGTTGATGCAACCCAGGCGCATGCCGACGATCAGGATCACCGGTAGCTTGAGCTTTTCGGCCAGGTCGGCGGTGTCACAATCCGGGCCGAGCGGCACGCAAAAACCGCCGACGCCTTCGACCAGCACGGTATCGGCCATTTCACGCAAGGTGTTGAAGGCGGTAACGATGCTTCCGATGTCGATGGCCCGGCCTTCTTCCTCTGCGGCGATGTGCGGCGCAATGGCTGGCTGAAAAAGATAGGGATTGATCAGTTCGCGCGCTGCCTGCACGCCTGAAGCGGCGATCAGCGCCTCGACGTCGTCGTTCTTTCCTTCAGCATCGGTGCCGGCGGCGACCGGTTTCATACCGACGGCGCTTACCCCTTGATTGCGCAAAACGTGCAGCAATGCGCAGGTGACAAAGGTCTTGCCGACTTCGGTGTCGGTGCCGGTGATGAACCAGCCGGGTTTTTGCGTTGAATTCATTTTTGTGCGTAAGCGAGAATGACGTCGTAACTTGCCGGCAGGCCGGCGGCTTCGCGGTGCTGTTCGTAGGCGGCTTCCACCTGTTGCCAGGATTGGCGTCCCATCATTCCGCTGCGTGCACCTTCGCCGACATTGTGTGCGCCGATGTCCTTGACACTGCGCAGCAGGGTTTTCAGGTTCGGGTAGTGGGCGGTGTGTCTTTCGCGCAGCAGGCGGATGTGGCCCAATCCCGAGCGAGCGAGTGAGGCGCTTACCGCGTCGGGGTCGCTGAAGGGCAGGGTGTGTCGGTGCCGGTCGACGCCGGAGAAGGCTTCGCGCAGCTCGTGGAAGGTGTTCGGGCCGAGCGTGCTTACGGCAAGCCGGCCATTCGGCCTGAGCACGCGTGCCGCTTCTGAAAAAACGGTGTCGTTGTCGCACCACTGAATGGCCAGGCTCGACCACCACAGGTCAAAATTTGCATCGGCAAAAGGCAATTTTTCGATGTCGGCGGTGAAGCAGGCATCGGCTTCGCGTTGCGCGAGGCTGAGCATGGTCGGTGCGAAATCAACACCGGTGATATGGGCGTCAGGCCAGCGTTTGCGCAAAAGGCGTGCGCCGTAACCGGTGCCGCAGCCGGCGTCGAGCAGGTCGGTCGGCGGCGGCATGGTGAGGTCGAGTTCGTCGAGCAGACGCTCGCAGACCCGGCGCTGAACCACGGCAGCGGCGTCGTAGGTAATGGCGGCACGGTCGAACGACTCGCGGACGCGTTGCTTAATGGAGGGCAGAAGCATGAAATTCGTCGCCAATCAGCTTGGCAAATCGGTCAGGGTCGTTGAGAAATGGCGCATGGGCGGCCCCGGAGAATACCTCAAGTTGCGCGTTGGGCAGCGTTTCCTTGAGCCATTGGGCGGCGGCCAGCGGCATTAACGGATCGTTTTCACCGTGAATCAGCCGGGTTGGTACGGTGATCGAGGTTATCCGCTGACGTAGATCAACATCGCGCAGCCAGCCAAGGCCGGCGAGGAGAGTGGCCGTGTCAGGTAATGGCCTTGCGAGAAGTTGCTTGATCATGGCCCGGCCGATCAGTCGCGCTTGCTTGTCACCCTGGTTGAACAGAGCGATGAAGCGTTTCAGGGTTCCTGCGGCATCACTGGCAATGGCGTCGCAGAAGGTGTCGAGCAGCGCTGGCGGTTGCGCGTGCGGCCAGTCGGCGCGCTGCGTAAAGCTGGGCGTGCCGCCGATGAGGATCAGTTGCTTGATGCGTTGCGGTGCCACCGAGGCGGCTTGCAGCGCCAGCAGGCTGCCGAGCGACCAGCCGCACAGGATGCAGTTTTCGGGGAGGGCGGCGGCGAGGGCTTGGGATGCTTGGAAGAAATCCGCATCAGTCACTGGCTTGGGCGTTCCTCCCCCTTTGCCCCGAAGGAAATCCCCTTGGGGGACAAGGGGGCGGGCAGGAGGGGGATGGGGGTAGTGCGGGGTAGAGTGATCTGGATTGCCGATCATTATTTCCCCATCCCCACCCCATCCCTCCCCTTGAAGGGGAGGGGGTTCTGGGTGCGGTGTTGATTCGCTGTAGGGCGCATCAAATGGCGTTCTACAAACTATATGGCTGAAGGCCGTTTGTTCATGCGCTTCTTCGGAGCATGGTTGCGAAGACTGTTTATCCATGAGGTATTCAGGCGTGCTATAACCTGGAAGCGTAGACAGATGGACGCGGAAGCGCTGGGTGAGCGCTGGCAACACTTCTTCCCACGCTGTATTGCCCAAGCCCCAGCCGTGAACCAGGACGAGATTCGGGTGGTGGTTTGTAACACTCATGCCAGATCCCGCAGGGCGTCAACGAGTTGCGCCACGTGTTCGGCTGTGTGTGCGGCGGTCAGCGACACGCGCAGGCGGGCACTGCCTTTCGGTACCGTAGGTGGACGGATGGCCGGGACCCACAGACCGCGCTCGTAAAGTGCGCCAGCGACGCGCAAGGCTTCATGGTTATCGCCGATGATCACCGGCTGGATTGCTGTTGGCGAGGCCATCAGTTGCCAGCGCGCGTCGGCCAGACCGTCGCGCAGCTGGGCGGTGAGTTGGCGGAGGTGATCGCGTCGGGCGTCGCCGCCTTCGATCAGATCCAGGCTGGCGAGCAGTGCACAGGCCATGGCCGGGCTCGATCCGGTGGTGAAAATGTAGGTGCGGGCGCGCTGCAGCAGCCATTCGATGAGCGTAGCCGAGCCGGCAACGAAAGCGCCGGAACCGCCTGCCGCCTTGCCCAGCGTCCCCATGTAAACAATGCGTTCTGAAGCCTGAAGAGCGAAATGCGCCAGACTGCCGCGACCCTGCGCACCGAGTACGCCAAAACCATGCGCGTCGTCGACCACCAGCCAGGCGTCGAAACGTTCGGCGAGTTCAAGCAGACCGGGTAGCGGCGCCAGATCGCCATCCATGCTGAATACAGCGTCGGTGAGAATCAGCTTGCGTTTGGCGGTGCTGGCGCTGAGCTGGCGTTGGAGCACCGCAAGGTCGCCGTGTGCGTAGCGATGGCTGTCCGCGCGCGAAAGTTGCACAGCGTCGATCAGCGAGGCGTGGTTGAGCTTGTCGGCGAAGATCGCGTCGCCGCGCCCGACCAGCGCCGGAACGATGCCGAGGTTGGCCATGTAGCCGGTGGAAAAGAGCAAGGCGCGGGCAAAACCGGTGAAGGCAGCGAGTTTCTCTTCCAGCGCTTCATGCGGTACCAGATGGCCGCTGACCAGATGCGAAGCGCCGCTGCCGACGCCCCAGGCTTGCGCGCCGGCACACGCCGCTTCGACCAGCGCTGGGTCGTTGGCCAGCCCCAGATAGTCGTTGCTGCAAAAGCTGATCAGCTCACGGCCGTCAACCCGCGCGAGCGGACCGCAGGGGGCGTCCAGCGTGCGGCGCGTGCGCATCAGACCGTCGACGGAAAGCTGCGCCAGTTGGTCGGCCAGTTCGGCATGAAGCAGGGATTCGGGCATTGAGGGCGATCACGGTTGAGCAAGGAGAAACGGTACACCGGAATCAGTAGCGGAGCACCTTGGCCAGGAAGTTTACCAGAAGGGGGCTCTGAGGCCGGCTGAAAAGCTCGCTCGACCGCCCTTGCTCCAGTACGCGACCTTCGGCAATGAACAGGCAGTGATCGGAAACCTGCCGGGCAAAGCCCATATTGTGCGTGACGATGATCAGTTCGCGCCCTTCGCCGCGCAGTTCGGCGATGAAGTCGAGGACTTCGGCGGTCATCTCGGGGTCAAGAGCGGAGGTCGGTTCGTCGAAGATGAGAAAGCGCGGCTTGATGGCGATGGCGCGGACGATGGCGACCCGCTGCTGCTGGCCGCCGGAGAGTTCCGCTGGCCGCCGGTCGGCGTGGGGCGCGAGTTGAAATCGTTCAAACAATGAGTCGACAATTTCATGCGCCTCGGTCGTCGGCATCTTATGAACCTTGACCAGCGGGAGCAGGACGTTTTCGCGCGCCGTCAGATGCGGAAAAAGGTTGTAGGCCTGGAAGACGGTGCCAATGCTGCGCCGATGTGAAAGCAGCGACGCTTCGGAAAAGTCGAGTGCTTGGTCGTCGATACTCAGGTGCCCGGTTTCCGGCGTTTCCAGACCGGCGATTATGCGCAGCAGTGTCGTTTTGCCGCCGCCGGACGGGCCAATGATCGTCAGCGACTGGAACTCGGGAACCGACAGCGTGATGTCGCGCAGTGCCTGCTGTTCGCCAAACTGCTTGCTGATCCCATCGAACTCAAGTCGCAAAGTGGAATCTCCGTTCCAGGGCACGACTGAGCAGCGAAATCGGCAGTGTCAGCAACAAATAACCGACCGCCAGCGGCAGGTAGCTTTCCAGCGTGCTGTAGGTGAAGGCATTGACCTCCTGCGCGTTCAGCGTGAACTCGCTGACGGCGATGATCGAGAGCAGCGACGAATCCTTGATGATCGAGGCGAACTGGCCGGTCAGCGGCGGGATGAGTTGGCGCACCACCTGCGGGAAGATGACGTAGCGGTAGGTCTGCACGCGCGTCAGTCCGATGGCGCGCGCCGATTCCAGCTGCGAATCACGAATGCTTTCGATGCCGGCACGAATCATCTCGGCCAGATAAGCCCCGGCAAATAGCGAGAGGGTGAGCACGCCCACGACGTAGCGGTTCTCGATGCCAAAGGCGTTGGCGACGACGTAGAAGAGAATCAGGATCTGCACCAGTAGCGGCGTACCACGGATGGTTTCGACGTAGAGCACGGCCGAGTAACGTAGCGGCAGAAAGCTCGAACGCCGTGCCAGTGCGGTCAGCAGCCCGATCAGCAGGCTGACCAGCAAGGCCGCCGCAGAAATGGCCACGGTCATCAGCCAGCCTTGCAGGAACTTCTGCCGATAGGCCCAGATCGCACCCCAGTTCCAGCCGTAGTGCAACTGGTTAAAGGCAAAGCTGAAAACGGCCGCTGTCAGCAAGGCCACGAGGCCCCATGAAACGGCCACGGTAGCTGTCGAAACCGTCCGTCCGTGCCGCTGGGTTAATGGGAAGTCCAAGGCTTCGGAACTAGTAGTCAGTTCTATCGAAAACAAAGGATAACCACGTCATTCCGGCGAAAGCCGGAATCCAGAGGTGCACTACTGGATTCCGGGTCAAGCCCGGAATGACGGATTCTGAAATGTCGTTTTGATTCATCATGACGTCATGCTAGAGGAAGAAGGAATAACCCAGGCGTTTGAATTCGTCCTTCATTTCCTTGAGGTAGCGCTCACCCAGTTGCTCGAAACCACCTTTGGTGCGGTACTCCTTGATGAAGGCATTGACCTTGCCCTTGAGTTCGTCGTTGCCCTTGCCGATGCCGACCGCCCAGGATTCCTTCTGGAAGGGTTCAAGAATTGCCCGCGTCGTGGCCTTGTTGCGCTGCCAGTTCTGGTAGATCGACATCTGGTCGTAGATGAAGGCATCGGCTTTGCCTTGGGAGACTTCCAGAACGGCAGCTGACTCCTTGTCCAGCACCAGGATTTCGGCGTTCTTCAGCTTGGCTGTGGCATACAGATGCCCCGTCGTTCCTTTCTTGACGGCCACCTTCACGCCGGCCTTGTCGAGATCGTCGATGCCTTTGGCCGTGGAGTCTTTTTTCAGGAGCAGGCAGAGGCCGGTCGAGAGATAAGGATCGGAAAAATCAATCGATTGAGCGCGCTCTGCGGTCGCCGTCATCGAGGAAATAACCAGGTCGACCTTGCCGGTTTTGAGCGCGGGGATCAGCCCGTCGAATGAGGTGTTCTGGATGACGACCGGGCGTCCCAGACTCTTCGCCAGATCGGTGGCGAGATCGACGCTGACGCCCGATGGCTTGCCGCTGGTATCGGTCATCTCGAAGGGAGGATAGGCCAGTTCCATGCCGACGATCAGGGGTTTAGCCGTCTCGGCGGCAGAAGCAATCGTCGCTGAAGTCAGGAAAGCGATAAATGCCATCAACAAAAAGAGTGGTTTGAATTTCATGTCGGAGTCTCCTGTGGTTCCCCCGGTCTTGTCTGTCCGAGAGGGTTGAGTTCATGCTATCAGGTTTTTGTGTTGCTGCACGCCTAGCCAAAGCGGGCAATGAAGGTCTCGATTTCCTCGTCCAGCGCGGCACGCGCCGTCAACCCCTCGATCCAGCGCGCAGGAATGGCGTCAAAGCCCAGCGCCGCCCCAAGGATGGCCCCCAGCACTGCGCCCCGGTGGCAGTTGTCGCCGCCCACGTTGGTATTGGCGACCAGCGCGGCTTCGAAATCGTCGGGATAACGAGCCGCGAGATACAGGACAGCGGGCAGGGAGTGCTCGATGTAGCAGGCGGAACTGAGCAGGCCGCCGATGACGTCGCTGTCAGCTGTCTGGCGACGACTGTGCTCGACTATTGTGGTCGCCGGAAAGCCCAGCCGCTCCGCTGCGGCGCACGCCATCGGGGCGAGGCGCGCGGACGGGTCGTGTACCAGGCGAACCAGCAAATTGCTGAATTCCAGGGTGTAGCGTTCCAGCTTGCTTGAACGGTGTGTCAGTCGCAGCTGGGTTAGCGCATTTGCATTGGCCGCCACCTCTCCTTGCGCACCGTCGCCCGGATGCAGCGCAGCGAATATGACCGGCGGCAAGCCGACCAGCCCGCCGATCGACGCCGTGTCGTGCCCCTCTGCGCCGGCGCAGCGTTCCGGCGGCACGCCTCGCGCGTAATTGGCAAAGAAGTCGCGGTGATAGGACTCGGCGTAGGTGTCGTTGTGGCTGTCGGGCGCCGTCATGAAGGCCACGTAGTCGCGCAGAAAATCAGCGGGATCGTAACGGCCGGCTGCGTTGAGTGTGCGCAGCAGTACCCGTGCGCAGAGCAGGTTGAGCGTGTTGTCGCCAGCCTGCATACCCTGATGATAGTGGCGGTTGGCCTGGCCCCAGTGGTGTTTCTTGCCCTTGAGAATGATGTCGCCGACCACGTTGCCTTCTTGGGAGCCACGGCCCGCCTGGGCGGTGTTCGCCAGCGCCATGATTGAACCGGGATGGCGCGCCTTGGGGGCGTGGTAATCGCGGACGGTGCCGAAATCGTGCTGCAAGGCCGTCACGTCGTAATACCAATGCACGGGCATGGCCAGCGCATCGCCGACGAACATGCCCCACAACGCGCCGCGCAGGCGTTCCCTGGTTGTCGGTGCATTTTGAGCGCTCATGAACCTGCGCCTCCCGAGGCGGCAAAGCGGGTGCGGATTGCCTCTACCCGTTTGCGATTCACGCCGAAGTCGGAGTAACCGACGCGCGAGGCCGAGCGCACCTGAATCATGCCGGGCGGATTGAAGAGAAACTCCACGTCATCCACAAAACCAAACAACGCGGATCGGAATTCGGCATGAATATAGCTGGAGTCAGCACGCTGGATTTCCACCCGCTCCATGCCCTTGAGCGCGGCCAGCAGCCGGCTTTGCGCCTGAGTCGCGTCGCCGTTGTAGCGTAGCGCTTCGACCTGCTGGTCTTCAGTGCTGGCCTGCGAGGAAACGCAGTTGGGCGAAGCGGGGCAGGAGGTAAGCCGGCTGTCCTTGAAGCCCGAATCGGCCTGTGGTCTGTCGGCCGAACAGCCGCCGATGAGCAGTGCGGCGATCAGTGTCAGTCCGCCAGGAATGGCTTTGGTCTCGAAAATACGTTTTGCCGGGGATTTGCCCGGAAGGCTGGGCGTGGCCGATGGATCAATTTTGCTCATGAGTGTCGCCTTTTATACGTGTTTCAATTGACTCACGAGGTATGACACGCAGCAATCGCAGGATATCCCGAAGGTGCTTGGAATATTTTTCGGCTATTTGCATTCTGAGGTTGGATGCGAAGGATTCGCGTCTGAAGGCAGGTGCTCTGTTTTGTGCAATATCTGCTTGAAACGCCAGGACAGAGACATCGGTTTTGCAATTCAGTTTGATGGCTGCAATACTGTTGGCAGCGGCCAATCCAGACTGATCTGGCTTCGTCCGTGGTCGGCTAGGACCGGTCGTAGATCCCCAAAATCTTCGCCTTGCCCGAACGGCAGTTAGCTCTCTAGATACCAGCCGTTCAGCACTTGCTTGCCGGCATTTTGTTTTCCCGAGGGGCCTTATTCCGGGCTTCCTGCACGTCTCATGCTGAGTATCATTTGCAATTCATCTTGACGGACTACTAAGGGCAGAACAGTTCAATCTCCCGCTCAGCCAAATTCAGAGCCTTTCCCCCGACTTTAACCTGCAAAACCGCATTCCCCTCCGTTGTCAAAGACACCAAAATCTCTGAGGGCATTCCCATAGAATAGCCCTGTTCCATGACGAGCTGTCGTGCCTGTATAGCGTCAACCAGACCCTGGCGGAAGAGATATGAAGCGAGCGCACCGTTAGATGTCCCCGTCGCAGATTCCTCCGGAATACCAAAAAGTGGAGCTAGGTTTCTGCAGTGGGCAGTCCCTTTGTAGAGAGTCTCTAGCGTGAATACATGGAACCCAACGACGTTCCGCTGCTTGCTGAAGGCAGCAACTCTGTCAAAGTCGGGCTTCATTTCGTTAAGGACTTTCAAGGACTTTACCGGAACAATGACATCTCGGATACCAGTGCTGACGATCTGCACGGGCATGCCCTCCGTAAGATCATTCACGTTCAGATTCAGCGAAGCTGCAATATCAGCTGGGTCTAAAACCTCAAAGAAACTTGGGGTTTTCTGATCCATCAGGATCGACAAATCATCCGCCACGACGACTTTCATCAGTCCAGCCTTGGTTTCCTGTGTGTACTGACCGGGAACCACGACTCGCAACTGCGCCAGAGCAAAGAACGTCGCTATCGTGGCATGCCCACAAAGATCCACTTCATCCGTTGGCGTGAAGAACCGCACTTTGAAGTCCGCGACACTGGATTTCGTAACAAAGGCCGTCTCGCTGAAGCCAATGATTCCGGCGACGTCATGCATTTGCTGATCGGTCAAAGCATCAGCATCAAAGACGACTCCCGCAGGATTGCCGCCTTGGCTAGTTTTCGCAAATGCATTGAGTGTGTAAGCCTTGATTCTCAAAATTTTCCCTCCAATTGTTACAGTTCGACCAGCGTGCCAATATTCACCATTTCAGCCTTGTTTACTGCATGGCTGGCAACCATGAGATCCTGTAGCGCAATGCCAGTGGTGTCGAAGATGGTGATGTCCTCTGCCGATTGCCGACCAAGAGCTCCGTTTAAAATAAGATCACCCATTTCGATCAGGTGGTCCTGCGTCACCAGTCCCTCTCTGAAGGCGTGCTGCGTCTCACCGCAAGCCGTAGCCTGCGTTACATCGTCTACGAACACTCTCGCGGTACTGAAGATTCGAGATTCAATCTCCTGCTTGCCTTCCATGTCTGCGCCAACGCAGCTGAAATGAGTGCCCGGCAAGACCCAAGACCTATAAATCAGAGGCTTTCTTGATGGCGTTACGGTAATGACCACCTGTGCGTCCTTGAGCGCCACCTTGGCAGAGTCAACCGCCTCAAACACAGTTGATTCGATCCGCTGAAACCATTTTGAGTTGCCCAAGTCTTGAAAGTCGTTTGGTATCTTGCGCAACTCACACTTGATTTTTTGCTGGAACTCTACCGCATGGCAATAATCAAGCGGATCAAGAATCAACACGCGATCAATGCGTGGCACCGCAGACAGCGTCGCTGCAATCTGAAAGACAGCTTGTCCTCCGGTTCCAATGAGCAGAAGAACAGTGGACTCCTTATTTGCAAGGTGTTTGATGCCCAAGGCACCGGCTGCACCGGTTCGCATGGCGGTCAAGTAGTTGGCATTGAGCATGGCCTTAGGCAGGCCGGTGGCCAAATCGAAGAGCATCATCATGCCTGTGATATTCGGCAAGCCTTTTTGGGCGTTTTCGCTGAACCAGGAGACCAGCTTCAGGCCAAAGACCCGCTCTGATTGAATAACGCCCGATTTGATATCCATTTCGGCACGACCCTTATGGATTTCCTCCGTAACCATCCCAAACAATCGCGCCTGCTTGCGAGATTTTTCGACATAGGCCGCTTCGACGCATGCAATAACTTGCTGAAGGTCTAGGAGCGATTGAAGATTCGAGTCGCTGAGAACTCTGATAGACACTGCCATATCGAACCCCGTATTCTTGATGACGCCATTATTAGTAGATTGCCGCTGAAAGTATCCGACCATTCTTGGCTATATTTAGCCAACCAAATGCCAGATTGAATCCGCCGTTCTAAAGGGAGGTGTTCGCCGTGAACAACATCGATTGGAAGCCTGATCGGAAAAATCCAGCACCACTCCACCTTCAAATACTGCAGTTCATGCGCCACAAAATCGCCAGCGGTGAATGGCCCGTCGGCTATAAGCTGCCCAGCCAACGCACTTTAGCCGAACTCTTTGGCGTAAACCGAAGCACTGTTGTGGCCGCTATTGATGAGGCTGCCTGCACTGGAATTTTGGAGGGGAACTCCGGTGGTGGCACGCGGGTCGTTCGAAACAGCTGGGCCGAACTATCTGATGCAGCGCCCCAAACATGGAACCATTTCCAGCGAGACCGCATTCATCAATCCAGCCATTTGCACATGCGGGTGATCAACCAAGCGGAATTTGAACCCGGCATCATTCGACTGGGATCCTGCGAACTTTCTCCGGATCTCATCCCTCATGCCAAGATACGATCTATTCTGGGTAAGCTGTCAAACAGGTTTTTCGGGCTGGGCTATGAGCAACCAAAGGGCTATCTTCCTCTGCGTGAGGCATTGTGCGTCTATCTAAAAAGCTTGGGCATAAGCGCACAACCGTCGAACGTGCTGATCACTTCAGGCGTATTGCAAGCGTTCCAGCTCATCGCTATGGGCCTTTTGCGTCCCCACTCTATCGTTTACCTTGAAAAGCCGTCTTACTTGTACTCTCTAAGGATGTTTCAGTCCTTCGGCATGCAGATGACAGGCATCCCGCTAGACGATGAAGGGATCGAACTGAACGAGTTGATGACCCGGCACAGGAAGCAAAGAGGGGCCGTATTGATCACCATACCAACCTTTCACAACCCAACCGGTAATGTAATGACGGTTGCGCGGCGCCAACAGTTGATACAGGCCTGCGGAATTGAGAGACTGCCCATTCTTGAAGATGACGTCTATAGAGAGTTATGGCTCGATCAGATTCCACCGCGCCCGATCAAGGCCTACGATCAGAATGATCTGGTTCTATACACCGGTGGACTGTCCAAAAACCTCTGCCCGGGTCTCAGGATCGGTTGGGTTGTGGGCCCGGAATCTGCAATAGAACAACTGGCTGACATCAAAATGCAGACCGACTATGGCTGCAGTTCGCTCTCGCAACAGGTGGCCGCAGAAATATTCAATAGCGGCCTCCACGACACGCACAATCAGTTTATGAGGGAGGCGGTCAAGCTGCGGCGTGATGTTGCCATGGCTGCGCTCAGGAAGCACTTTTCTGGCCTAGCGACTTGGAATTGTCCCACCGGTGGCTATTTCATATGGGTGAAGCTCAACCAGGCTGTTTCCATGCATACGTTGATTGTAAAGGCGCTCGGTCGAAAGCTTCTAATCCACCCCGGACATTTGTACGAATCTAATTCCAATCAAACCCTCCGAATCTCCTATGCCTATGCGGATCCAGAACAAATGGAGCAAGGCATCCGCATTCTTGCAGAATTAGTGGCAGATGAAACCTGACCTCGGCTAAGACGACGGCGGATTTGTGGCTCGAGAAATTGGCTGGTTTGAGATCGGCAACCGGCCATCGAAAATGGAATAGTCATCAGGCAGTTGAGGGTCGGGCGCGGACCTGCGGGCCAGATAAACGAACGGCTGCAACTCTGCTCATTGCGACCATCCGGCCGCCGTAGCACCGTCATCGTTCTGCCTCACTTCCAACCATGGCGATGTCTAGCCGTTTCCGTGCTTCGCCGCTCAAAACTCGAATTTCCAACCTCAGAATGCAAATAGCCTATTTTTCATGTAGGCGAGGGTTGTTCCATGGCCAACCCAGGCAGCAGGGTAGATGGTGCCGAGTAAAGATAGGCGGCCTGAAAGCCAATGAATACGTGCATCTTCACCTTTAATGCCGCGCAAGCCAATGTTTGCGCGGATCTTCGGGGGGTAGGAAAAACAGTCGTCAGGCCGGGATGTTCTCGCATCCCGGCCTTTCAGCCAAGCGGTCTTGGTCTTGTCAGGAGTCTGAATCCGCGAGGGATGAAAACCTGTCCTCCGAAATCAAGCAAGATCAAAGCGATCAAGGTTCATCACCGTGGTCCAGGCTGCCACAAAGTCACGTACGAAAACCGGCTGCGCATCACTGCACGCGTAGACTTCGGCAATGGCTCTAAGCTGCGAGTTCGAACCGAAAACGAGATCAGCCACGGTCGCTGTCCATTTGACGGCTCCGGTTGTTCGATCGCAACCTTCGAGTACGCCTTCAACGGCAGCTGACTTTTGCCACTTCGTCTTCATGTCGAGCAGATTCACGAAGAAGTCATTGGTCAAAGTCTCCGGCCGTGTGGTGAAGACACCCAGTCTGGACTGGCCGGCATTCGCATTCAGGACGCGCAGGCCTCCCACCAGTACGGTCATCTCGGGCGCGGTCAGCGTCATCAACTGCGCTTTGTCCACCAGGAGTTGGGCCGCCGATCCTTCGAGGCCCTTCTTGACGTAGTTGCGGAATCCGTCAGCCGCCGGTTCCAGAGCGGCGAACGAATCCACGTCCGTTTGCTCCTGCGAGGCGTCCATGCGCCCGGGCGTAAAGGGAACCGTCGCCTCAGGCACGACTTTCTTCGCGGCCGCTTCGACGGCTGCGCAGCCGCCCAGAACGATCAGATCCGCCAGCGAGATTTTCTTGCCATCGGACTGTGCGCTGTTGAAACTTTTCTGGATCGCCTCCAGCGTGGCCAACACCGTGCGCAATTGATCAGGCTGATTGACTTCCCAGTCCTTTTGCGGCGCCAAGCGAATGCGCGCTCCGTTCGCCCCCCCGCGCTTGTCGCTGCCCCGGTAGCTTGCGGCAGAGGCCCACGCGGTACTGACCAGTTGCGAAATGGATAACCCCGATGCGAGGATCGTGCTCTTGAGGGCGGCAATATCGTGCTCATTGACCAGTGAGTGATCCACGACCGGGATCGGGTCTTGCCAAATCAGCACTTCGTTCGGCACCAGCGGGCCCAGGTAGCGCGCGCGGGGGCCCATGTCACGATGCGTCAGTTTGAACCAGGCACGGGCAAAGGCGTCGGCGAATTCTTTCGGGTTCTGGTGGAAGCGGCGCGAAATTTTCTCGTAGGCCGGGTCGAAGCGCAGCGACATATCGGCCGTGGTCATCATCGGCGCATGCTTCTTCGAGGGATCGTGCGCGTCCGGAATCATGTGCTCCGGCTTGACGTTCTGTGCCTCCCATTGCTGGGCTCCGGCGGGACTCTTGGTCAGCGCCCATTCGTAGCCGAATAGCATGTCGAAATAGCCGTTGTCCCATTGGGTTGGATTCGGCTTCCAGGCACCTTCGATGCCACTGGTGGTGGTGTGCACGCCCTTGCCGGTGCCCAAGCTGTTCTTCCAGCCAAGCCCCTGTTCCTCAATCGGCGCACCTTCGGGCTCGGGTCCAACCAGCTTCGGGTCGCCAGCACCGTGGGCCTTGCCGAACGTGTGGCCACCAGCCACCAGTGCGACCGTCTCTTCGTCGTTCATGGCCATGCGGGCGAAGGTTTCGCGAACATCACGACCCGATGCCACCGGATACGGATTGCCGTTCGGACCTTCCGGGTTCACGTAGATCAGGCCCATCTGCACGGCGGCGAGCGGATTCTCAAGCGTGCGGTCGCCGGTGTATCGCTTGTCCCCCAGCCATGTGCTCTCAGAACCCCAGTAGACGTCCTCTTCCGGTTCCCAGATGTCCTGACGGCCGCCGGCAAAACCGAAGGTCTTGAAGCCCATGGATTCTAGCGCGACGTTGCCAGCGAGGATCATCAGGTCGGCCCAGGAGATCTTGCGGCCGTACTTCTGCTTGATCGGCCAGAGCAAACGGCGTGCTTTATCCAGATTGCCGTTGTCGGGCCAACTGTTGAGCGGCGCAAATCGCTGGTTACCGGTGCCCGCGCCGCCACGGCCATCGCTGATACGGTAGGTGCCGGCAGAGTGCCAGGCCATGCGAATCATCGAGCCGCCGTAGTGGCCCCAGTCAGCGGGCCACCAGTCCTGCGAATCCGTCATCAAGGCATGGAGGTCCTTGACCACCGCATTCAGATCGAGGCTCTTGAACTCCTCAGCATAGTTGAAGCCCTCACCCATGGGATCGGACTTGCTGGAGTGTTGATGCAGGATATTCAGCTTCAGCTGGCCGGGCCACCAGTCTGCGTTCGTTGGGGCGCTTCTGGCGACCGTGTTTTTTGCAACATCGCCCGAGAACGGGCATTTGGCTTCGTTTGACATGGTGCTCTCCTGTGGATGGTTGAACCAGATGGTGATTACAGTCTGGAATACAGGTGCCGACAAAACAAATTGATTGTATTAATGGTGAAGATAGTCTCAATCAATCATCGGACCGTGTATTTGTGTGCAGGAGAGCATTGGTGTGTGATGGTTTGTTACCGAATTTTCCAAGTGGGCTGAGGTGAACGGCAAGTCAGATTCCTGGCGCACAGAATTGAAGAAAGAGTTCAACCGCTACGGCTACCAGGCCGGAGCTGTTGAACTCTTGAAGATATTAATGCCCAGGACTAAAAACTAAAAAGCCAATCAACCCACCTTTGCAGCACTTACTTCGGCATCAGGACGGTATCGATCACGTGAATGACTCCGTTGCTAGCCATTACGTCTGTAGTGACGACCTTGGCGTTGTCCACCTTGACGCCGCCGTCGGTGGTGATTTTCAGCTTGCCACCCTGCACCGTTGCCGCTTCACCGGCCTTCACGTCTTTGGCCAGTACCAGAGCCGGTACTACGTGGTAAGTCAGCACGGCCGAAAGCTTGGCCTTGTCCATGAGCAAAGCGTCAAGCTGAGCCTTGGGGATTTTGGCAAAGGCTTCGTCGGTCGGCGCGAACACCGTGAACGGGCCCTTGCCCTTGAGCGTTTCGACCAGGCCTGCCGCCTGCACTGCAGTGACCAGGGTCTTGAAGCTTCCAGCGGCGACAGCGGTATCGACGATGTCCTTGTCTGCGGCCGTGGCGGACAAGCTGAAAAAGGCAAACGAAGCGGCAACCAGTGCGGACTTGAGCTTAGATGTCATACGTTTCTCCAAAATTAATTAAAGACACAAGAGATTTTGCGTCTATGTGTCTAGGACAAAACATCAAAACGTGAGTTCAATATTTTTTCATATTGTCGCAATTGTCGGCTTTCTTCAGCGTGCAAATTTTCGTAAATATGGGGTGAATCCAAGAAGGATAAAGTACTGAACGGCTGAAATGCTTTCAGGAGTGTGCCCAAAATAAATAGGGGATACGCGGAGTGGCGCCGTGGTGAATGCCACATAGCGATGTTTTTATCCTGGACAACTTGAGATGTAAACGGGGCAGAATGATTTCTGCAACTTGCGTGCTGACGCGCTCCGCGACACCGATATGGCAATTCCCAAGATCCCCCTGCTTCGCGTACTCACTCCAGTCGTCGGTGATGGAGGAAATCGAAGTCATGCGGCAGCTTACCAAGGTGTGGCAGGTGGAATCGGGAATTAGTGGCAATCAGCTTGGAGGAACGCGACGGTCCAGGCGAGACGCCCAGCGCTGTAGCGCGGGTCGCCAGCGCAGGAAGAAACGGTAGGTGCGCTCCATTACCCAGGCCGCGCCCGGCAGCCGACCGGCCAGGGCCAGCCAGCGCCAGCCCGGCAGCGCCGCCCACAAGGCCAGGAAAGCCTGTGCGCCGCTGAGCAGTTGACCGTCGCTGCGGCGCACGTGAAAGCGCGCCAGCAGTTGCTCGCGCGTGGTGTCCGGCGGCAGCGACTGTGCGCTGTCGCTGGCATCGGCAAAGCACACCGGCGCATCCGGGCGCAGCGGTGGCAGGCCGCGATAGAGGCCGATCTCGCGCCGGCACAGCGGGCACGCGCCGTCGTAAAGCACGGTCAGCGGCGGCGATTCGACGGGCGGCTCGGTCCCGGACGTGTTTTCGGGCTCGGTCATCATTTGATTGCCTCATTGACGGCCAGCAGGTCCGCCGCCGAGCCCAGACCTCGCGTGGCACGAGCCCACCATTGAGAGAACGAATCGCAGCGCCGATCAACGTTGGGAAACGGTGCCGGCCGCACTTCGCACTCGGCCCAGCGCGCCAGCCACGGCGTGAGGTGCGGCTCATCGACACACCGCACGCGGCGTGCATCAGCCAATGCGGTGCCGATGGCTGCGGCGTCCCCGTACCAGCATTGTGGGGTGAGCTCGGCCATGCGGCTGTGAACGAAGCGCCAGCGCCGCTCGCTCCACGGCCAGGCGTGGTGAAAGTCGGCAACGAAGACGCCGATCACGACCGTGTCGGGCGGCAACGCGGCGGGCAGCGCGCCCAGGCTCCAGGGATGTACAAGCCAGACGTCGCGGTTCGTCACGGTGGCGGCTTCGGGTCCGGTCAACCCAAGGTCGTCGGGCGGGCGGGAATCGAGGCGCGGCTCATTCAGTAAGCGCTCGCCGGGTGGCGCGCCAAACCTGTGCGGCGGCGCTTGCGCCGGCTGGCGTGCGATGTGGTCAAGCGCCTCGTAGGTCGTATCGATGATACTGCCGGGGCTGTGCCAGGCTTCGGGTGCGTAGCGTGCGACGTTCTCGGCGTTGAACAGATAGGGCTTGTGGCTGCCGGTTCCGGCCACCCATTGCCAGCTCAGATGGTTGCTGGCCAGATCGCCATCAAGCAGGTGGCCGTAGAGCCAGTCGGCGCCGGCGCGCCAGTGCACCTTGCGCACATGCACCACGTACCTGGCCAGCCACATACGCGCGTGGTTATGCAGAGTGCCCGTGGCGTATAGCACACGCACTGCTTCGTCGATCACCGGCACACCAGTGCAGCCCTGGCGAATATCAGACGGTAACTCGCGGGCATAAGCATCGTCGGGCAGAGGTCCGGCATGGAGCGAGCACAGGATGCCGTCGCCGCGGTGCTGCCAGACATGGCGAAAGTAGGCGCGCCAGCCGAGCTCGAAGACGAACTTGTGCTGCACGTCGAGCGCATGGCCTGCAGCCACGCCGGCCAGCACGTCGGTCAGCGTGACGAAGCCATGCGTGAGGTAAGGCGACAGGCCGCTGACGGTGCCGTCGAGCGCATTTCGCGTGCGCGCGTAAGCGGCCGGATGTACCGCAGCGATACGGGCCTGCGCGGCGGCGAGCGTGGGTTCGAAGGTCTCAGGCATGCGGGTCAATCCCAACTTCGACTCCTACGTCGACCCCAAGGTCGGCTCCGATCTCACCGCGCCGGATGGCTGCCGCACGTTCGCTCACCGCCTGCTTTTGCTCTTCGGTCAGGCGCGACACGTTTTTCACCTGCAGCGCCATGCGCGGGTTCTTCGCGAGAGTCGCTTCATGACGCAGCAGGAAGTCCCAATACAGGGTGGTGAATGGGCAGGCCTTTTCCCCGCTGCGCTGTGCGGGGTCGTAGCGGCAGCCCTTGCAGTGCGGGCTCATGCGCTGGATGTACTTGCCGGTGGCGATGTAGGGCTTGCTGCCCATCACGCCGCCGTCGGCGTACTGGCTCATGCCCAGGGTGTTCGGCAACTCGACCCACTCCACTGCATCGACATAGACCGCCAGGTACCAAGCGTGCACCTGCTTCGGCTGCACACCGAGCATCAGCGCGTAGAGGCCGATGACCATCAGCCGCTGGATGTGATTGGCGTAACCGTGTGCCAGCGTCTGCGCCAGCGCGTCACGTAGACAGGCCATGTCCGTGTCGCCAGTCCAGTACCACGCGGGCAGGTCCTCCTTGGCGTCGAGCGCGTTACGTTCCAGGTAGTCCGGCATCTGGGTCCAGTAGATGCCGCGAACATACTCGCGCCAGCCGAGGATTTGGCGAACGAAGCCTTCGACACTGGCCAAGGGCGCGTCCCCGTCGTGATACGCCGCCTCCGCTGCCGCCACCACTTCGCGCGGGCTCAGCAGCTTCAGGTTGAGCGCCACCGAAAGGTGCGCGTGGTACAGCCACGGGTTGCCCGGCCACATCGCATCCTGGTAGCGGCCGAACAGCGGCAGGCGTTCCGTGATGAAAACCTGCAAGGACTGCACGGCCTGAGCCCGCGTGACGGGCCAGGCGAAGCTGTCCAGCCGGCCGGGGTGGGCGGCGAAACGGGTGTTGACGAGCGCGATCACCTCGCGCGTCACGGCATCGGCTGCGAAGACCGTACGCGGCGGAACAGCGCCCGGACCAATCGCGCCGAAGGACTCGCGGTTATCGGCGTCGAAGTTCCATTGGCCGCCGATGGGCTCATCGCCCTCCATCAACACGTCGTGACGTTTGCGCTGCTCGCGATAGAAATACTCCATGCGCAGGGATTTGCGACCCTTGGCATGCTCCGCGAACTCGCGCACGCTGACGAAGAAATGGCGGTCTTCGCGGATCTCCAGCGGCAGGCCGGAAGTTTGGGCAACGGCCTTGATCATCTGCAAAATGCGCCATTCGCCTGGCGCGGTCATGACCAGACGGGCAGGTCGCAGACGTTCAACGTCGGCCTGCAACTGCGCGCCAAGACTGCCGCTGTTGCCGGGCGCATCAAGACGCGTGTAGTGCAGCGGGCGGCCGGCGGCTTGCAGGGCCAGCGCAAAGTGGCGCATTGCCGCCAGAAACATCGCCGTGCGCGGCTTGCTCGACCAGACATGGGTCGACTCCTCGGCGACCTCAGCCATCCAGACGGCGTCCAGGCTTTCATCGAATCCGTCGAAGGCGGCGGCATCGAGGTCGAGCTGGTCGCCCAGGACGATGATCAGGTCGCGCAACTCAGCCATGCGCGGCCTTGCTGCGTCTGCAGGCGTTCGAACAGTATTTCACGTCTTCCCAGTTCTTTGCCCAGCGATGCCGCCAGCTCATCATCAGGCCGCAGACCGCGCAAGCTTTGCTGGGCAAGGTGGCCTTGTTGCCACGAAAGTCTGATTTGCGCAGCGTCATTGGAACTCCCGACGAGCAGTCAGCAAAGGGGCCGATTCGACGACCTGTCTGGCGAGGGCCTGACCGCTCAGCCAGGCACCTTCGATCTTGCCGCCATTGAGCCAGTCGCCGCACAATCCCACGCCCGTTTCACTATCCCAGGCGCAAGAAATGTCGAGCGCCGGTTCGGTATCGGCATAGCGCCAGCGATGCGCCGTCCGGGCGTTTGGGGCGGGCGCACCGAGCGCGGAAAACGCCCCGATCAGAATGGCGGCGACGCTCTCCGCGCTGTCCTCAAGGTGCGCCTCGCTCCACGCTGCGCTGGCTTGCAGGACCCAGGTTTCCTCGCCCGTACGCCCGGGCTTGCTGCTGTCGCACGCGATCCAGCGCAAGGGGTCGTGATTGACGAAGGCGGCATCGAATCCCAACTCGAGCGGGGCCGGATAGCGCAGCATGATGGTCCAGCTGCCGCGCATGACTGCACTGCCAGCCAGCGCCGCCAGTCGTGGTGCCGCTTGCCGCAACAAGGGCTCGGCTTGCGGTGCCGGCACGGCGAGCAGCAGCGCATCGAAGCACTCGTTGAGCCAGCCGTGCTCAGCGGTGAGCAGGCGCCAGCCGTCTTCATGGTGCTGCAACTGAGTCACCGTAGTTTGTGCGCGCAGCGTCAGTGCATCGGCGAGCAGGCGGGCCGGCGCCGTCATGCGCGGAATGCCGACAAAGCGCTCGATCGACGAATCGTGCAGCGTGCGTTCAGCGGCCGATTCGCTAGCGATCACCCGCAGTCGTGGTGCCCAGAGTCCGGCTACGCCGGCCTGCTGCCAGCGCGTCACCTCAGCGCGAAAGGCGGGGTGGCGGGCGGTGAAATACTGCGCGCCATGGTCGCATTGCCAGCCGTCTCCCCGGCGCGTACTCATGCGTCCGGCCGCGCCTCGGCTTTTGTCGAACACGGTGACCTTCAGGCCGGCGTATTGAAGCGCCGTCGCGCATGATAAGCCGGCAATTCCGGCGCCGATCACGGCAATGTGGCGGGGGCGATTCGACGCTGGGGTCATACGCTTTCTCGCGATGGAAGTTCGTTCGTGTTCATCATCGACCATCGCTGAAAGCCTCGCCGATTGGCGTTCTACGAGCAGGCAGGGCTGATCGATAATAAATACGCCAGCCCCCAGGCTGATGCCTTGAAGATTGACTATTCATGCGGGCCACGGGGTTGATCAAACTTCACTGCGTCCAGCGACTGCCAGCCTTGCCGCCACTGGCTGCTATCCTTGAGTTCGCGCCAGGGCAGGGTGAATACACGCCGGGAGAAGACGGCTTCGAGCTCGATACTTTCGATCACCGTGTCCGGGGCTTCGGGCTCAATCACCTTGCTGACCAGAAAATGCAGTTCCTTGCCGCGCGGGACGACCGCCGTCCATTTGCTGAGCAGCAGCTTTTTCGGATTCAGGCGCGGCAGGGTCCTTCGATCAGCCGTCATCGCGATTTTGCTCGACCCAGATCAGCTTCTGCACATCGATCCCCTGTTCCTTGGCCTGACGCAACAATTCCTCGCGAACACCGGCCGGCAGTTGCTTGTCCCGAGCCAGAATCCAGAGGTAGTCGCGGTCCGGGCCGACAACCATGGCCCAGCGGTACCGTTGCTGATCGAGCGCGACAACATGGTAGCCGCCGTAAAACGGCCCGAAGAATGAAACCTTCAGCGAAGCGCGCGCCGGATCGCCCGTGAATAAGGCGCGGCCCTCGGCTTGGCGCCATTCCCCGCGCTTGCTATCGAAACCGCGGTTGATGACCTCGACGCTACCATCGCCCTGCTGGCGATAGGTGGCGCTGACATCGCTCAGACCGCGCTCGAATGAATGATCGAGGCGCGCGACCTCGTACCACTTGCCGACATAGCGCTGAATGTCGAACGGCGTGACGGCAGTCATTCCAGCGGGCGGTGTCGTCGAGCAGGCGCTCAAAACCCCTAGTGTAGCCAGCAACAGAGATCCCAGTCGGACTGAGCGCCAGTTGATATGGATGTTTCGGATTGCAGCTAGTGATAAGTGAGTCATTATTTGTCCTAGACAAAAAGTGATTATATTCGTATTATTATATATAGGGCAAGATTATTGAATTATTGTCTACGACATTCTGGAATGCCCAGACGGTTACTTGTTGATACATTATGGAGGCAGCATGGGGAAAAAAATAGCATTGATCACCGGTGCCGCGGGTGGCCTGGGTCAGTCGCTTGCCGACAAGTTGTCGGCAGCCGGCTGGAATCTCATCGTGACCAGCCGGGATGGCGAACGCTTGAGTCAGGCTTACGGTAACAGTCATCTTCAGATCGTCGCCGATTGTTCCACCGTTGCCGGTGTGCGGCACATTTTTGACGTAGCCAAGGCCAACCAATTGGCGCCAGATGCGCTGGCGCACTGTGTCGGCAACATTCGCCTGGGGGCTATGCACCGGATGTCCGAGAGCGATTTCACGGATTGCCTCAACGCCAATTTGATCAGCGCCTTCCATACGCTTTCCGCCTTTGTTGGCGCGCTGCGCGATCGCAACGCGCCTGGCGCCGCGGTGCTGGTTTCGTCTGCCGCCGCCCGCATCGGTACGCCCAATCACGAAGCCATTGCCGCCGCCAAGGCCGGCGTCGAAGGGCTGGTGCGCGGAGCGGCGGCGACCTATGCACCCGCGGCGATTCGCATCAACGCCGTTGCACCCGGTCTCATGGATACGCCGGCGGCGGGGCGAATTCTGTCCAGTGCGCTTTCGCGCGACGCGGCGGCGCGCCAGTATCCGCTGCCGGGGATCGGCACCCCCGACGAACTGGCCGAGCTGATGGTCTGGCTGCTTTCGGACTGCGCCGCCCGCGTTACCGGGCAGGTGTGGTCGATGGATAGCGGCTTTTCAAGCATCCGTCCTCTAGTGAAATGAGAAACCATGAACTCGCCAGCAAATATCTCGCGCCGCGCCGAACACCACGTCACGCTGCCGGACGCCTTGCCTGCCACCGTTGCCTGGCTGGGCTATGGCGGGCTGGTGCCTTTCATTGCATTGGCGCTGGCCACGGTCATCGACGATCATCATGCCGCACTGTGGTCCGACGCGTTGATTGCGTATGGCGCCGTGATCCTAAGCTTTGTCGGCGCCCTGCATTGGGGCTTTGCCATGACTTTGGGCGAGCTTGAGCCGGGACGCCGTAACGCCTGCTTCGTCTGGAGTGTCGTGCCGGCATTGCTGGCGTGGCCGGCGCTGCTGCTTTCGTCGGTGATCGCGAGCAGTCTCCTGTTTGCAGGTTTCCTTGCCAACTACTGGCAGGACACGCGACTCGCCGGCCACGCCCGGTTGCCCGCCTGGTACCTGCCCCTGCGTTTCAGGCTGAGCGGTGTTGCCTGCCTGTGCCTCGTCGCCGGCGGCTTCCTCGTGAACTGGTGAAAATTCGGAATCAGTAAGGAATCCATGAGCTGCGTCAACTGCCTCCTCTCCCGTAACCCGCCTTTCGTGAGCCGTGTCCGCCGGCTTGCCGGCCGCGGAGAGGCGCTTGAACTCAAGGATCGAAAAACCGGCCCGGGTGATCCGGCCAAGGACATAGGAGTCTGACCATGGATGTCTTAACGCTTTCGCGAATCCAGTTCGCCGCCAACATCAGTTTTCACATCCTCTTCCCGATGATCACCATCGCGTTGTGCTGGTTCCTCGTGTTCTTCCGCCTGCGCTATACCGCCACCCGCGCTACCCCTGCGGCAGCGGGCTGGGAGCAGGCGTACTACTTCTGGACGAAGGTCTTCGCGCTGACCTTTGCGCTGGGCGTCGTGTCGGGCATCACCATGAGCTTCCAGTTCGGTACCAACTGGCCGGGCTTCATGGAGCGAGTGGGCAACATCGCCGGGCCGCTGCTGGGCTTCGAGGTGCTCACGGCCTTCTTTCTTGAGGCAAGTTTCCTCGGCATCATGCTGTTTGGCCGGGGGAGGGTATCCGACCGCGTGCACCTGATCGCCACGTTAATGGTCGCTTTTGGCACCACTCTGTCGGCCTTCTGGATTCTCAGCCTTAATTCCTGGATGCACACCCCCGCCGGTTACGAGATCATCGACGGCCGGTTCCACGCCGTGGACTGGCTGGCGATTGTCTTCAACCCCTCGTTTCCGTACCGGCTGGGGCACACGCTACTGGCCTCGGCGCTCACCGCTGCCTTCCTGATCGCTGGCGTCAGCGCCTGGCAACTGATCAAGGATACGGCAACGGAAGGCACCCGCAAGGCGCTGCGTACCGCCATCGCGGCGGCAGCCTTGGCAATTCCGCTGCAGATCTTCATGGGCGACCTGCACGGACTGAACACGCTGCAGCACCAGCCGGCCAAGATCGCCGCCATCGAAGGCATCTGGCAAACCGAAAAGGGCGTGCCGCTCACCCTGTTCGGTTTGCCCAACGAGAAGGAAAAGCGTACCGACTTCGCGATCCAGATTCCCAAGGCGGCCAGCCTGATCCTGGCGCACGATAGCGACGCGGAACTCAAGGGCCTGAACGAATTTGCCGACGCGCATCCGCCCGTGGCCCCGGTGTTCTGGGGCTTTCGGGTGATGGTCGGCATGGGCATGCTGATGCTGGTAGTCGCGTGGTGGAGTGCGTTTACTCTGGTGCGTCAGCGCAAGCAGGCCGCAAGCGCCCTGCCGCGTTCGCTGCTGTATGTGCTGGCGGGGATGACCTTCTCCGGCTGGGTTGCCACGCTGGCGGGATGGTACGTGACCGAAATCGGCCGCCAGCCGTTCCTGGTCTATGGCTTGTTCAGGACAGCCGATGCCGTGGCACCGCACGCTCCTGGCATGGTGGCCGCCACCCTGGCGGGCTACCTCGTTATGTACGCGCTGCTGCTCGCCGCCTACGTTGGCGTCATCAAGTACATGGCCGAGCATTCGACCCTGCCCATCGCCGGCGTGCGCCCACCTTCAGCGCGGGTCCCAACGCCGTATTCGATGGCCAAGGAATAGTTGTGGACGCCACCCTCGCCAGCGCGCTGCCACTCTTTTTCATGGCCATCATGGGCTTGGCGCTTCTGGCGTACGTCATTCTCGATGGCTACGACCTGGGCGTCGGGATTCTTTTGCCGTTCGCCACCGATGCCGAGAAGGATGTGATGGTCTCGAGTATCGGCCCGTTCTGGGATGCCAACGAAACCTGGCTGGTACTCGGTGTTGGCGTGCTGCTGATCTGCTTTCCGATGGCGCACGGCATCGTGCTTTCGGCGCTCTACCTGCCGGTGACTTTGATGCTGCTGGGCCTGACCGTGCGCGGCGTGGCCTTCGATTTCCGCGTCAAGGCTCGCGATTCGCACAAAACTACCTGGAACCGCCTCTTTGCCGCCGGGTCACTCGTCACCACCCTGGCCCAGGGCTGGATGCTGGGGGCGTATGTGACGGGCTTTCAGAATGATGTGCGGGGCCTGCTGTTTTCGACGGGCATCGCGCTTACGCTGCCGGCGGCCTACGCCATGCTTGGTGTCGGCTGGCTGATCATGAAAACCGAGGGTGACTTGCAGCGCAAGGCGTCGTTCTGGGGGAGCAGAGTACTCTGGCCGATGGCCCTGGCGCTGGCTTGTATTTCAGTGGCCACGCCGCTGGTAAGCCACACAGTATTCGAAAAGTGGTTCGTGCTGCCGCAGTTTTTTGCCCTGATGCCGATTCCGCTGGCCTGCGCGGCAGCGCTCCTTTCCATCCGTCACGTTCTGGCTGCGCCGCGTGTGGTGGAGGCGGGATACGGCTGGATCGTGTTTGCAGCCACCGTGCTGATCTTCGTTCTCGCCTTCATCGGGCTGGCTTATAGTCTCTATCCTTACATTGTGATTGACCGGCTGACGGTGTGGGATGCCGCCAGCGCGCCGGAGTCACTGGCGGTGATTGCAGTCGGGGTAGCGATCACCTTGCCGGTCATCATCATTTACACGATCTTCATGTACCGGGTGTTCTGGGGCAAGGCGCGGGAGCTGACGTATGGGCCGTGATTCGTCAGTCCTGACGAGGTGGAGGGGCTACGGGTAATGCCACTCCACGCAACGCTTGAACGCTATTACAATAACTGTTGTCATAGTCGTAGCTGTCCCCGATCCTGCTGGTCCACATAATTTGAAATGGCCTTTCATGAGCGACTCTTCGAATACACCTGACAAACCTGTACTACAGCCGGTGTCCACCCGGATCCGCGAGCGGATCACCAGCGCCCGGCAACGTTTTCACGCTAACGACAACATCGCGGCTTATCTCGAGCCGGGCGATCTGGACGCCTTGATCGACGAGGTCGAGGGCAAGATGAAGGGCGTCCTCGAGAGCCTGGTGATTGACACCGAGAGCGACCACAACACGCAGAACACCGCGCGGCGTGTCGCCAAGATGTACCTGACCGAAGTCTTTCGCGGCCGCTACATGGCGGCGCCTGCCTTGACCGAGTTTCCCAACGTCGAACGTCTCAACGAGCTGATGATCGTTGGCCCGATTACAGTGCGCAGCGCGTGCAGCCACCATTTCTGCCCGATCATGGGGCGTCTCTGGATCGGCCTGATGCCGAACGAGCACTCCAACCTGATCGGTCTTTCCAAGTACTCGCGTCTTGCCGAATGGGTCATGAGCCGGCCACAGATCCAGGAGGAAGCGATCACGCAGATGGCCGAACTCCTGATGCGCCGGGTCAGTCCCGATGGCCTCGCGGTGGTGATGGAGGCCGACCACTTCTGCATGCATTGGCGTGGCGTGAAAGATTCTGAAACCAAAATGATCAACAGCGTCATGCGCGGCTCCTTTCTCAAGGATGCCGCACTGCGCCGCGAATTCCTGTCCTTAATCAACCTGAAGAATTGAGGCCCCAATGCTAGTTCGTTTGCTCTATGCCAGTCGTGCTACGGCTCCGCTGACCACACCGGTGGTCGATTCCATCCTTGCTCAGTCGCGTGCGCACAACCCCCGGCTCGGCATCACCGGCATGCTCTGCTACAGCCAGGACCTGTTTCTCCAGGTGCTCGAAGGCGGGCGCGACGAGGTCTGCGAGTTGTACAACACCATCGTGCGCGACGACCGCCACAGCAATGTGCGCATCCTGTGTTACGAGGAAATCGCCGAACGCCGTTTTGGCAGCTGGACCATGGGCCACGTGGACATATCAACGGTCAATCCGTCCTTGCTGCTCAAGTACGCCAAGCTCCCGGTGCTCAACCCCTTCAATTGTTCCGGGCAGGCTTCAATGGCCTTGCTCGAAGAGCTGATGGCAACGGCGTCGGTGGTGGGTCGCTGCGGATAAGGCTGAAAGCCGCGCCAGTTGGCGTTCTGCGAGAAGGCATGTCTGAAGGCCAATGAATACGCCAGTCTTCAGGGGCATGCGCAAATTCGGACCAGACCGCTGTGCTCAGATCAGATGGAGATCAGACCAGCCCTTCGCGCAATGCTTTCAGGTAACCGATACAGAAGGCGGCTGTTGCTGGACCGTTGGGAATGTAATCGAACGGTTCGACACTGATCGTGCCGGTGTAGCCATTGCGCTGCAGTGCCGCGAGGATGGGCGCGAAGGCCATCTCTCCCTGGCCTGGCCCACGCCGGTTCGGATCATTGACCTGAACGTGCCCGATCAGTCCGGTCGGCAGCCAGCGGTCGATCAGATCGGGTATCGGCTTGCTTTCGCCCAGCCCGGCCGCGCTGCAATCAATCATGGTGCGCAAGTTGGGATGATTTACGCCGCGAACCAGGGCGGCGGCCTCGGCGATCGTATTGATGACCGGCGTTTCGTGCGCAGATAGCGGTTCGAGGCAGTAGATCACGCTGTTGGCGCCTGCCACGTCGGCAACTTTGGCCAGTGCGTCCTGCAGACGGTCGACCGCAACATCGAGCGTCTCGCCGACGGCGATCTGGCGCTGTTTTGGTGAGCCGTGCACCAGCACCGTTCCACCCAGTTCAGCGCACAACACGGTCAGTCGGCTCATCACCTCCAATGTGCGCGCTCGCAGCCTGGCATCAGGATCAGTCAGCGACAGGCCGGCGGGTTTGACCAGCAGCCAGTGCAGACCGGTAACAACCAGACCGAAGGACTCGACCGTGGCCCGGATGCGCGCCGCTTCGCGCGCTGATATCCGTTCCGGGGTATCGCTCAGGGTGAAGGGCGCAATTTCCAGTCCCTGATAGCCGATGGCTGCGGCGAATTCGCACTGCTGTTCCAGCGGCATGCCGGCGAGAACTTCATTGCACAGAGAGAGTTTCATCATCTACAGGGAGACCGGTTGACCGCTGTCGGCGGATGCGTAGAGTGCGCGGACAAGCACCACCGTATTGCGGGCTTGGGCTCCGTCAATCAGCAGCGGGGTTCCGTTGCGCAACGACAGGACCATGTCCTCGATCTGGCGCTGGTGTCCTTCGAAGTTGATCTGGTCCGGTGCGCCGGCGCCAGATCCAGAGGAAGCGTTATCTGGCGAGCCCAGCAGCACGGCGTCGGCGGGCGTTGGGTCACGAAAGTCCCAACGCACGATGCGGTCGTCTTCGATGGCAGCGCAGCCAAATTCGCCGCAAATTTCGATACGCCGCTCCCAGCCGGGATAGGCGGCGGTGGTCGCCTCGATCGTTCCGAGGGCGCCGCTCGCAAAACGCAGTGCAGCGCAAGCGGTATCTTCGGCTTCGATACCAAGGTGTACGCGCCGGGTTTTCCAGGCGAAGATTTCAGCCGGCATGCCGGCCAGCCATTGCAGCAGATCAACGGCATGGATGGCCTGATTCATCACCGCACCGCCGCCATCCATTTGCAGCGTCCCTTTCCAGCCGGTGTAGTAGGCCGCCGAACGGTGCCATTTGATGTAGGCGCTGCACAGGCTCAGCCGACCAAAGCGGCCGCCATCGATCGCTTGCTTTAGTGCCACGGCGCCGCGTGAGAGCCGGGCCTGGAAGATGGCGGCCACTTTCACGTTGGCCTTGCGTGCCTCGGCCAGCAGCGTATCCACGCGTTCGACAGTGATTTCGAGCGGCTTTTCGACGATCAGGTGCTTGCCGGCACGGATGGCCTGCAGTGCCGGCTCAAGATGCGCACCGCTGGGTGTGGTGATGCAGACGACCTGAATGTCCGGGTTGGCGAAAAAGGCTTCAGCAGAATCGGTGTAGAACGGCACGTCGTTCTTTTGTGCGAAATCCCGGGCGCGGTCAAGCACGCTGTCAAGTGCGCCGACGACACGAATATCGTGTTTTTCGCTCAGTGCCTTGATGGCCTTGGCGTGATAATTGGCGATCATGCCGGTACCGACAATGCCGAAGCCGATCGTATTGGACGCACTCATGGAGCAATCCTTTCTGCCTGTTGCTGAGCCTTGAGCGCCAGTTCGCACACCTTGAAACAATGGGCATGCGGCATGGCGGTTTCAGTACGTTCAAAAATGTCGCGCCACAGGTCTGCGTAGTAAGGCAAGGGCGCTGAGGAACAGTCGATATAGCGGCTGCCTTCATGGCTAACCAGGAACAGGTGATCCTTGCCGGGGCGTCCGCAAACGTCGATGTACTTGCGCAGCTCGATGTAGCCTTCACTGCCAAGTATCGTCAAGCGTCCGTCTCCCCAGGCATCCAGACCGTCCGGTGTGAACCAGTCGACGCGGATATAGCCACTGGCCTGGCCGCGTGCGAGCAGGATCTCGCCGAAATCCTCCAGTCCAGGATCATCCGGGTGGCCAAGATTGCCAACGCGCGACTTGACGATGGTCGCGTCGTCAGCGCCGGCAAAGTGCAGGAACTGGTCGATCTGGTGCGAGGCGATGTCGGTAAGGATGCCGCCATAGGCCTGATGATCGAAGAACCACGCCGGTCGCAGGTGGCGGTTCAGGCGGTGCGGCCCGAGGCCGACCGTCTGCAATACCCGGCCGATGGCTCCACTGCGAACCAGCTCGGTGGCAACGGTGACGGCGCGTACCTCGAAACGCTCGGTGAAATTGACGGTAAAAATGCGGCCTGTTTCGGCCTGAACGCGCCGGACTTCATCGAGTTGAGCCAGGGTAGTCATGCCCGGTTTGTCGACCATGACATCCTTGCCGTGACGCATGACATCGATGGCCACACCCGCGCGCTGGCAGGGAATCGCCGCCGAGATGATCAGATGGATGCTTTCATCTTCGAGCAACTGGCGTCGGTCATTTACCTGGGGAATAGCCGGGAAGCGCTCGACAAAGCCTTCCTGTGTGCGCACCTCATCTTGCGTCCAGTATCCAGCGCATTCGGCACCGATGGCCCGCAGGCTGGCCACCTGGTCATAGATGTGCCGGTGATCAATGCCAATCACGCCAAAGCGCAATTTCGGGTAATTGTTCATTTTGCTCTTAAGTTGATGTGTTGATGTGTTGATGTTTGCAGCAGCGTGCCCGTTTTCTACTCTTTCAGCTCTGAGTGAACAAGCAATTTTCTCAGCCAGCCGAAGGCATTGAGCTGGGTCAGTGCCATCAGGATGATCGCGCTGGCAAAAATAAGGCTGATCGGCCGGGTGAAGAACGGCGACGGGTCGCCCGACGACAGGATCAGCGCACGGCGCAAACTATTGTCGGCCATCGGTCCGAGAATGATGCCCAGGAGGAACGGTGCTGCCGGATAGGACATTTCGCGCAGCAACAAACCGACCAGTCCGAAAATGAACACCAGGTAGATGTCGAAGATGCTGTTGCTGATGACATACGCACCCACCGTGCACAACACATAGACGATGGGCATCAGGATGGTGCTCTTCACCGACAGAATTCTTACCGTTGCCTTGGAGACAATCAGCGCCAGAAAGACCATGGTGATTGCACTGATCGCCATGTAAACACTGATGTCGACCACAAACCCCGGGGACTCGCTCATCAGCAGCGGGCCAGGGCGCAGACCGTGCAGCCACAGGGCTGCAAGCAATACCGCGGCGGGCGCACTGCCCGGAACAGCGAGCGAAAGGACAGGAATGATCGCGCCACCGATACAGGCATTGTTGCCGGCTTCCGCAGCGACGACACCTTCGTAGGCGCCCTTGCCGAACCTCTCAGGTGTCTTGCTCGATTTTTTCTCTGCCCAATACGACAACCAACCGGCAACGTCTTCGCCCACCCCGGGAATGATGCCAATCATGACGCCGATCAGCGATGAACGGATCATGTTCAGTTTGTTCTTCAGGATGATGCCGAACCCCTTTTTCATTTCGAGCGATGTTGTCTTGACCTGTGCCCGGGCGGTGCTGGAAACCAGTCCGTAGAGAATTTCCGGGAATCCAAACAGACCGATCATCACCGGAATCAGCGGAATCCCCGACATCAGGTCGATCACGCCAAACGAAAACCGGGGATAGGCATTCATGCCGTCCATACCGATCTGCGAGACGATCAGGCCGAGAATTCCGGATATCCAGCCTTTCAACGGATCGGTGCCCGCAGTCAGCTGGCCGCAGATCATGACCCCGAACAGCGCCAACAGGAAGAATTCATAGGAGCCGAACTTCAGTGCCAGCACGGCCAGCGGCGGTGTCAGCAGAAGGACGCAAAGCGTGCCGGTCAGGGTTCCGACGCAGGAGGATATCGTCGCAATAAAGATCCCCAGTCCACCCTCGCCGCGCTGGCCGATGGGAAAGCCATCCACGGCCGTAGCCGCCGACGCCGGCGTTCCGGGAATATTCATCAGGATGGCCGACTGGCATCCGCCAGAAATCGCCCCGATATACACGGCCACCAGGGAAAGGATCGCCACCTCGTTTGACAGCTTGTAGGTCAGTCCGGTCAGCAGGGCAACAGCCATGGTTGCGGTCAATCCGGGGAGCATGCCGACGATCAGGCCGAAGAAAACCGACACGATCATCGTGAACAAGCTCATGGGCTGCACGACAAAGTGCAGTACCCCTAGAAAATATTGCCAATCCATGAAGATTTCCCCTTGTTATGGCAGCGGAACGTGGAAGATCACCTGGAAGATCCCGTAAATGGATCCGACCACAAGGGCAGTAATCAGCATGCTTTTGGTGATGGAGGTCGCCTTCAGGATGGCCATGAGCAGAATCATGAAGATCGACGTGGACATCCAGAACGGCAGGCGCGGGACCATGATGAAAGTGTACAGAGCCAGAATCAGCGCACCCAGCATCATTTCGCGCGCTTTCCGGGAATTTCGGAAGTCCTTGAACCACGACAGGAAACCGGCAAGGTTCTTGCCAAATCCACCGCTTCGAATACTGCGCCTGAGCAGCATGGCGCTGGTGAGCAGCAGCAATAAGGCCAATATCATGGGCAGCATGCCGGGTGACGCATAAAGTGGGCCGCCGACATCAATCGCCATGCGGTAACTGTCTACAATCATCACCAGCGACAGGATCATGAGACCAATGCTGGTGACGAAATCAAAATGGGATTGCTTTTCCACGACCCAACTCCTTGATGGCGAGATAAGCCGCCGACAATCGATGGACGCTGTCAATCGGGTGCCGGCGGTTGATTCATGCGTTTCCGGTCAGATTATTTGAGCCTGGGGAATCCGAATTTTTCGGGAGAAATCTTGGCGGTGCCGCCGTCAAACAAGGTCCAGGAAACGATGGACGACAGTTTGGCGACATGCGACTGGGCTTCGTCACCACTCAGCGCCAGAATGACCGATCCCTTTTCAGCGGCAAATTTCTTCACGGTTTCGCTCTTCACAGCCGTCTTGAAGGCCTCATCGATTGCCTGAACGACATTGGGTGGAGTGTCTTTCGGCACCATGATGCCGAAAGATTCACCCATCGGCAGGTACGGCTTGATATCCGGGACTGATGCGGAAATCGCCGGGATATCGGCAGCGCCGGAGAGCTTGAATGGCTGATCCATCAAAACGGCCAGCGCATTCATTTTCCCTGCTCGAATGTGGTCTACCAATTCCATCAATAACTGCGGAACGATATCGACTTCGCCGGACAGGCCGCCAATGATGGCCGGCGCACCGCCCTGATAGGCAATGTGCTTGTATGCCAGCTTGGTTCCGAGTTTCAGGACTTCCGCGCCCATGTAGCCACCACTGCCAACGCCGGCCGTCCCGAAGGTTATCTCGCCGGGTTTGGCTTTCAGCGCGGCCAGCAGATCGGGCATGGTCTTGTACTTCGCGCCGTCCCCGCCCTTGGTCACGATGACATTGGGCGAATAGGTGGCGATCCAGATATTCCAGTCCTTATAGGTCTTCTCGCTCAAGCCCATGACCGCATACGATGAAAAGGCCAGCAAGCCATTCGCTGCAATCGTGTAGCCATTGTGCGGCTTGTTCCACACGCCGAGCGTTCCGATTGAACCGGCAGCGCCCGGCTGGTTCAGCACGGAAACATTTGCCTTGAGAGCTTTGCCCATTTCTTCGGCCAGCGCACGCGTTGTCAGGTCAGTGCCCCCGCCTGGGGGGTACGGAACGACAATGGAGATGTCCTGTGTGGGCCATTTTTCCTGTGCATTGCCAAGTTGCGGCCAGAGAGCTGTCAGGCCAAGCGTGATGGCTGCGGGGATACGCCAATTACTCTTAGTGCTCATTCTCAATACCTCCAGAAGTATGAATCGTGCGTTTGGACTACGGGACCTACGGAATTGCGAGAACTGACTTGCCTTCCTGTACCAAGCACGGCAACAGCTGGCTGACAGGTGGGTGATCCGGCGTTGCAATTGAATTGAGCAGCAGATTGGCCGAGGCAACGGCCATTTCGTGTTCCGGGCGCCGGATGCAGGTCAGCTGCGGGCGAAGAACACCTGCCCATTCAGGGGTGCCAATCATTACCAACGAAATATCGTCTGGCCAGCGAACGCCATGGTCCTGAAAATGCAGCAGCGCTCCCTTGGCGGTTTCATGATGCCCGAGTACAGCCGCCGTGACCCCCGCTTCAATCAACCCGGCACCCATTCGCCGTCCGGCGTCCGCCGAGAGTTCACCGGTCATCACCAGTTCATGCGCGGCTGATACGTCGAGCTCACGCAGCGCGGCCCGATAACCATCGACGCGCTCACAAACGTTAGGAATTGGGGAATCCCATCCGGAAAAGGCGATACGGCGGTGTCCGGCGTTGAGCAAATGACGCGTTGCCAGATAGCCGGACTGGAAATTGTCATGACCGACAAAATTGTGTGGAATCAGTGAGCCGGGAAAGGAACGTTCGAGAATGACATGAGGGATGCGGTGGCGGCGCAGCAAATGAGTGTTTTCTTCCCTGGAGAGTGCGGGGCAAAGGACGCAGCCATCGATTTGCTGAGCAATCAGCCGTTCGAGAATGATGCGTTCCTGCTCCGGGTCTTCGTCGCTGTTGCATAACGTGACAACGTAACCTTCCCGGCGGGCTATCGAAACGATTTCCACGCACATGCGGGTGAAGAAGGAATTGCCGAATTGGGCGACGACAATGGCCAGGATGCCTCGGCGCTTCCCCTTTATGCTGCTTGCGGCAGCATTCTTGACATAGCCGATTTCGGCCGCGGCGGCCAGAACACGTTCGCGGAGTTCCGGGCGAATGTAGCGGTCGGCATTGCTGAAGACGTAGGACACAGTGGCAATCGATGTCGTGGCCTTGACGGCCACGTCCTTGATGGTCACTGCACGACGTGTTTTCGGCATGCCAACTCCACAAATGCGCCACATGGAAACGTTTCCTTAGTCGTCTTATTGAACAGGGAAACGTTTACCTAGAGATTATTGGCAAGTACATTTTCCTGTCAATGTGTAAACTTTAGGTAAATTATCGTGACGTCGGCTTCTGCTGCCGAAAACAAAAAGCCAGGTTGAAAAATCCTGATAGTGCTGCCTCCATAACCTGCCGGGCTGATCGTTCCGGGCTCATTTCTGAGCGCAGTAATCCTTGTTCGAGTGGGGATGCCGGGAAAAAATATGATCCGCGCGCTGTAAGCGGGTTGAATTTTTTCTGAATGGCTACATATTAGTTTTTTCTAATGGATAGGTGTGTCATGAGCCAGCAACTTCAACTGGTTTGCCCTCACTGCAATACGGTCAATCGGGTGCAGGAGGATCGTTTCGATGATCGACCGGTCTGCGGTCAGTGCAAGCAGGCGCTTTTCACGGGATCTCCGCTGGAATTGACGGCGGAGAATTTTGATCGCCAGGTCGGCAGTTCCGATTTGCCGGTGCTGGTCGATTTCTGGGCCCCGTGGTGCGGGCCATGCCGGATGATGACGCCGGTGATTGAACAGGCCGCCAAAGAGCTCGGCTCGAAAGTGCGTGTCGCCAAGCTCAATACCGAAGCCGAGGGGGCGCTAGCGGCGCGTTTCGGAATCCGCAGCATCCCGACGCTGGCCATCTTCCATCACGGGCGCGAAATCGGGCGGCAATCGGGGGCGGTCAGTTTTCCTGCGCTGCAGAGCTGGGTGCAGTCGGTTCTGGCCGACTTACGCTAATGCTTCGACCAGTGCCGTTTCGACGGCCTGGCCCAGATGCGCGATTTCTTCGTCGCTGACGATGTACGGCGGCATCAGGTAAACCGTGTTGCCGATGGGGCGGATCAGGGCTTCATGATCCAGGGCGGTGCGGTAGAAGCGGCGGGAAAATTTCGGGTCGGTCGTGTCGACGTCGAAGGCGATGATCATGCCGCGCTGGCGCAGGTGTTTGACCTGAGGATGCCCGCCGAGCGGTGCGAGCGCCGCCGCCAGCGTTTGCGAGCGAACGATGTTTTGTTCCAGTACCTTGTCGGCGGCAAAGATGTCGAGCGTTGCCAGCGCCGCGCGACAGGCCAGCGCGTTGCCGGTGTAGGAATGTGAATGCAGGAAGCCGCGTGTCGTGGCGTCGTCGTAGAACGCGGCATACACGGCGTCGGTGGTGAGCACGATTGAGAGCGGCAGGTAGCCGCCAGAGATGCCTTTCGACAGGCACAGGAAATCCGGCTTGATGCCGGCCTGTTCGTGGGCGAAGAAGGTGCCGGTACGGCCGCAGCCGACAGCAATTTCGTCGCAGATCAGGTGTATTTCGTAGCGGTCGCACAGGGCACGGGCGAGACGCAGGTAGTCCGGGTCGTACATGGCCATGCCGCTGGCGCACTGGATCAGCGGTTCGACGATCAGCGCAGCGATGCTTTCGTGGTGCTGTTCAAGGTGCCGTTCGAGCGCGGCGGCGGCCCGGTGGGCGACGTCGATGGCTGTCTCACCGGCTTCGGCACGGCGTGCATCCGGCGTCGGCATGATGGCGGCGGGGCGGATCAGCGGCGCGTAGGCGTCCCGGAAAATCGCCACGTCGGTGACCGCCAGCGCACCAACGGTTTCGCCGTGATAGCTGCCTTCAAGGCAGAGAAACCCCTGCTTCGCGCTGCGGCCACGGTTGCGCCACGAGTGAAAGGACATCTTGAGTGCGATTTCGGTCGCTGATGCGCCGTCCGAAGCGTAGGAGCAATGGCCGAGTGCGCCGCCGGTCAGGGCCGACAGACGCTCCGACAGCTCAACAACCGGTCGGTGCGTGAATCCGGCCATGATGACGTGTTCGAGTTCTTCAAGCTGCTCGCGCAGGGCGGCGTTGATGCGCGGATTGCTGTGGCCGAAGAGGTTGACCCACCACGAGCTGATGCCGTCCAGATAACGTTTGTCGTCGAAATCGTAGAGCCAGGCACCCTTGCCGCGTGCAATTGGAATCAGCGGCAACTCGGTTTCGTGCTGCTTCATCTGAGTGCACGGGTGCCAGACGGCGTTCAGGCTGCGTTGCAGTAGATCGGTGTTACTCATCGGTAGGGACATATCTTAAACACCTACCACAGAGGCACAGAGACGCAGAGATTTCACAGAGAAAACCAATGAATCAGGGTTTTCTCTGCGTTTACTCTGCGTCTCTGTGCCTCTGTGGTGGGTTCTGGTTTTCAAACGAACTCAATGCAGCGTCTGCGAAGGGATGTTGCTCTGCTCGGGCATCTCGGCGTGTACGGCGTCGCCTTCGACATTGGGGTAAAGCGGTGCGCCGCAATCGTCGCAGAATTCGAACGGAAACTGCTGGCTGTGCACCAGAACTTCCTTGATGCCCGCTTCGCGCAGCAGGGTTTCGATTTCGCCAGTCACGTCAGTGGTTTCGTCCTCGGCACCGAGTAGTGGCCAGATGACGCCGTGGAAAATCGAATCGTCGTCACGCGGACCAAAACCGATACGGTATTCCTCCAGGCGCTTGTCGTGAAAGCCGCCGATGACGGCGCGCAGGGATTCGGCCGGCTGGCCCAGCGTGGTCTGCAGGAAGGCCACTGAGGCGTGCAGCGAATAGGGGCGCGAGGCCATATCGCCGGTGCGGCAGGCGGCGTGATAGGAATCGGCAAGCAGTGTCTGGAAGGCGCAGCCCGTGAGCAGCGGTTCAAGACAGGGGCCACCCTGCTTGACCCACTCCTTAAGCGCCGATTCGCGCGTGCAGTTTTCCGACTCGTTCCAGCGGAAGAGCGGCATTCCGCGCGGTACGGCTATTGCACCGATCAGGTAACGGGTGTCGGAAAGAAACTGGTTGGTTTCCGGCATAGCCGAAACGTCGAGTTTCGGCGGATTGTTGCACAGCGCCGCACCGCCGAGATCGCGCATCAGTTGCCAGGTGTCGACAAAACTGCGCGGTAACTGATCTGGGCTGTACAGGTAGTCCGCCACGGCCAGTTGTGCGCGTGCAGAGAAGACGTGTGCGCCAAGATGAACCTTGAGCGTCTGCAGGGTGCTCTTCGGGATCGTCCCGGCCGGGATCGAGAAACGCGACCAGGCGAGTAGCGGCACGTTGAACAACAGGACGTCGTAATCCTGCCCCTGATGCGACAGCACGCAGGACTCGGCGCGCGATTCGATGACGTCGGCGAGGCTGTCGTGCGCGGCGGCGTGAGAATCGAAGAGGCGGTCGAGCGAGGCGTTCAGGTCGTCCTCTGCACCGTCCTGCAGCAGTTTGTCGACAAGTTCCGAGAGCTGTTTTTCCCAGAAGGCGTCTTCGAGCTTGCCTCCTGATTCAGCCAGTCCGGTCGCAAGACGGCCTAGTTCGGTGGCGTTGGCCGAAATTCGCTTGCGCGAGGAGAGACGATTGCGTTTCATGATGGTCGGCCTGTGGTGCGAAACAATTCGCCATTGTACCAAGGGAAGCACTGGATATCCGAGCCTGATCCCGCGCGCCGGTAAGTTCCGGGAACGGCAGGCGCTTGCCCATGTCGATTACAATCCTTGATAACCCTTGCTGATCCCCTTTCGTTGGAATGCAAACCATGATCATTGTTCTTTCGCCTGCCAAATCGCTCGATTTCAAAACACCGGCAAAGATTGCAACACATACGCAGCCGGAATTTCTCGACCAGTCGCAGCTGTTGATCGAGCGTCTGCGCGCGTTTTCTCCGCTGGACATCAGCCAGTTGATGGGCATCAGCGATTCGCTGGCGGTTTTGAATTCCACGCGTTATGCCGACTGGGCGCAACCCTTTACGTCCGGCAACGCCAAGCAGGCCTTGCTGGCCTTCAACGGCGATGTCTATGAAGGCCTGGATGCCGCGACACTGTCCGCCGCTGATCTCAAGTTCGCGCAGGGGCATTTGCGGATTCTCTCCGGGCTTTACGGTGTGTTGCGTCCGCTCGATCTGATGCAGCCCTATCGCCTGGAAATGGGAATACGCTTGGCCAACCCGCGCGGCAAGGACCTCTATGCCTTCTGGGGCGACCGCGTCGTCGATGCATTGAATGAGGTGCTGCTTGAAGCCAAGGCCAGGACGCTGGTCAATCTGGCGTCGGAGGAATATTTCAAGTCGGTGAAAACGAAGAAACTCTCCGTACCGGTGATCCAGCCAGTATTCGAGGACTGGAGTGGTGGTGGCAGCGGCGCTGGCAAATACAAGGTCGTCAGCTTCTACGCAAAACGGGCGCGTGGTTTGATGGCGCGTTTTGCGCTGGTCGAACGGCTGAAAAAAGCGGATGGGCTGAAGAAGTTTTCGGCCGAGGGTTACGCCTACACGGCGGTGGCCTCAGACGAGACGCGCTGGGTGTTCCGGCGCAAGCAGCAATAGCTTGCACGCGGCTTCGGCCGTCAGGATGTTGAAGGGCGGCGGTTTGTGGCGGTGGCGTGCGAGCCTGAGCAGCATTTTGTCGCGCGTTATCAGCAGGTCGGCCTGGCAGCGTGCGGCGAGAATCAGGAATTTCTGATCGTCGGCGTCGCGGCAGCGCGGCAGCGGGTAGCTTTCTTCACCGTTGGCATCGCATAGGCTGACCAGTCGTCGATAGTTCTCCATGAGTGCAGTTCTCGCTGCCAGATCGAGGCCGAATTCCGGGTAGCCGGTCACCCGTTCCAGTTCGCCCAGACAGTCGGTATCGCTGAAACATTGCAGTTTTCCGTCCACGATGAGGGCACGTAGTGGGTGGGTGTGGTGATCGGAAAAATGCAACATATCCATCACGATGTTTGTATCAAGGACGAGGCGCATCAGATTCTTCAGTAAAGTTGTTGTGGTGCGCATCATACGCACTTAGAATTGCGCGCAATATCTTCCGCGTCTTCCCGTCCGCCAATTTTGAAAGCACTGGATCGTGTTGCCTTTGCTGCAAAACATTGAAGCGATTTCAGCTTGCAGAGACCGGAGCACCTTGCCTCGGGCGCTCTTGCGCGCCGTGTCGACGCTGCTGGGTGACCAGGCAGACATCGGGATCTTGGTCAGAGACGCCCTGGGTGAAACGTCCCTGAAGATTTTTTCAGGGCCAAACGTAACCAATCCGGTTATTTTCGAGTGGCTCGATCTTATTGACGAGGCGCGAAGTGACGGAAAAGCGGTGAGTCGCTGTTTGAACGGTCGGCGCTGTGGGGTTTTGCTGCTGCAGTCGTCGGAACTCGGGACGGAACAACTGGTTCTGGCGTTTGAGGTGGATCAGGCTGATTTTGTCGAGCAAGTCGAGAAAATCTCCAGTCTGGCGCAAATGTACGCCAATCAGGTCAGACTTCTCGATTACAGCGAGCTGGATTCGTTGACCCGGCTGCTCAACAGAAAGACCTTCGACGAAACCTTTGATCGTTTGCTGATGGCGGCGTCCAATAATATCCCCGATGGCGGCTTTGATGATCGGCGAGATGGTCTGACGGATGATACGCCAGCCTGGCTTTGTGTCATCGACATCGACCATTTCAAGCGGGTTAATGATTCGTTTGGTCATCTCTTCGGTGATGAGGTTCTGTTGCGTATGGGCGATCTCATGCGCAAGACGTTCCGTGGCGGTGACCGCCTGTTCCGTTTTGGCGGAGAAGAATTCGTGGTAATTCTGAATGCCGCCAACCAGGCCTTGGCGGAATCGGGATTTGACCGCTTTCGCCAGTCCGTGGAAAGCCATGAGTTCCCGCAAGTCGGAAAAGTCACCTGTTCCATCGGTTTTACAGCCGTATCCAACACCGACGTTCCGACCGATGTGGTCGGGCGGGCCGACGAGGCGCTGTACTACGCCAAGGAACACGGGCGGAATCAGGTCTGTTGCTATGAGATTCTTGTGGCCGAGGGGGCAATTGCCAAACCTGTTGCCGCAGAAGCCCCGGTTGACGCAGATTTCGATATGGATGCGCTCTTCGGCTAAACCAGCACGCTTGCGCCCTCCCGTAGTAACGCGTGCAAGCGTCGAGGAAGAATTATTCAGTACATGCCTGCTCATTCCCCACAAATCATGCTGCGCGAGGACGAGGTCGAGTTCACCGCCATTCGTGCGCAGGGTGCCGGCGGTCAGAACGTCAACAAGGTCTCGAACGCCATTCATTTGCGTTTTGATATTGGCGCATCCTCGTTGCCCGATGAGATCAAAACCAGGCTCATGCAGTTGCGCGACCAGCGGGTGAGCGCCGACGGCGTGGTGGTGATCAAGGCGCAGGCGCATCGCAGCCTGGAACGCAATCGCATCGACGCGCTGACGCGCTTGCGCGAACTGATCGCCCGGGCTGCTTTTGTGCCCGTCGTGCGGCGCCCTACCAAGCCCACGCGCAGCGCACAAAAGCAGCGCGTCGATAGCAAAATCAAGCGCGGTCTGGTGAAGGTTTTACGTGGCAGGGTCGACGACAGTAAATCCTGACGCTTCTTTTTAGACGTTGAACCGGCGCGTGGCTGGAAGCCAATGTCTACGCGATTCTCCAGGTATGCCTTGCGGAGAAGCCCGTCCTTATTGCCTTTCAGGCCGGTGTTTGAAGAGCGCCCGCTGCCGCTGCAACGCCGCTGCGCACCGCACCTTCGAGCGTCGCCGGATAATCGGCGCAGACATAATCGCCCGCGAGCCAGAGTCCGTTGATCGGCGTTTGCGCTGCCGGGCGGGGCAAGTTGGGCCGGCAGGAAAAAGTGGCGCGTCGTTCTCGGATGACCTGATGCCACAAGGCGTTCGGGAGTTTCCTCCCGAGTGCCTGTTCAAGTTCGCCGTGCAGCGCTGTGGCGAGTGAGTCGTTGTCGCGCTCGTCCCAAGCGCCACGGGCGCTCAGCACACAACCGATGACGCCGTGATCCCCGCTGAGCGTGCCGCGATCAAAGGCCCACTGTCCAAGAGGCTCGCCAATGGCGCTGTCCAGTCCTATCATGGGGCAGGGCAGGTTGGTCTCGGGCGAGTAGCCGGCATAGACCGTGCCGATAGGTTCGTAGGCGTAGGTCTCCAGCAACGCGGCGATGGCGGCCGTTTCCGCCTGCATCGCCAGAACGGGAGCGGCGTGTTGTGGCGCGGTGGCGAGAACGATGCGGTCAAAGCGTTCGTCGCCAATGCACAGCCCCGGCGCGATGGCGTCGACACGGCTTGAGAGTCTGATCTGGCCGCCGTTGGCAACGATGAAGCGGGCGGCCGCTTCCGGGAACAGGCGCCCCATATCGGCGGCCGGAAGCAGCAGGTCGGTAGCGGCGCGGCTACCGCCCAGACTGTCGCGCAGGACGTTGGCGAAAATCTGCGCGGAGGCGTTTTCCGGTGCGGTATTGAGGGCAGCCAGGCACAGCGGTTCCCACAGGTGGCGGCGCAGGCTTCCCTTTTGCTGGTCGCGGTCAAGCAGTTCAGCGACCGTGCAGTCGCTTGCCAAGCGATAGTGGTCGGCTTGCAACGCACGCATGAAGCGTACGGCAGAGAATTTTTCGGCCAGGGTACAGCCGCTTGCGCCAAGCAGGCCAAGAGCCAGGTGCAACGGGGCGGGCAGGCGCGGCAGTTTGAGCCGAAAACCGGCGCCAGGATGGTTCAAATCCAGCGGCAGGCGTTTGAGCAGTCGTTCGGGGTCGGCACCAACCGTTTTCATTAGGCGCAGTGTTTCGCGATAAGCACCGATCAGGATGTGCTGGCCGTTATCGAGCGTGTGACCGTGGATATCGACGCTGCGCGCGCGGCCGCCGAGTTGTTTTGCCGCTTCAAAAACGCTGACCTGCGCGCCGGCTACGCACAGTTCAACCGCCGCTGAAAGACCGGCCCAGCCGCCGCCGATGACCGCGACCCTGAGCTTGGCAGTCATTTCTAGCCCGTGACCCAGGTACGCCAGGCGATCCAAAGTTTGCGGACGGGCGTCAGTGAGGTGCGCTGGTTCAGGACCTGACAACCATCACGCTTGATCTCGTCGAGCACGGTGCGGTAGATGGCGGCCATGACCAAGCCTGGCCGCTGCGTCTTGCGGTCGACTTTGGGCAACTGGCTCATGGCTTGCGCGTAGTAGTGTTCGGCGCGTTCGATCTGGAACTCCATCAGCGTCCTGAAATTGTCTGAATACTTCGAATTCAGGATGTCGGCCACCGGGACGTTAAAGCGCTTCAGTTCATCCATCGGTAGGTAAACACGCCCCCGCCGGGCGTCTTCACCAACGTCGCGGATGATGTTGGTGAGCTGGAAGGCCATACCCAGATCGTGCGCATACTTCAGCGTGCTGCGGTCCTGGAACCCGAAAATCTCGGCCGCGAGCAGTCCGACGACGCTCGCGACGCGGTAGCAGTAGAGCGAGAGCGCCTTGAAATCGAGATAGCGCGATTGCTGCAGATCCATCTCCATGCCGTCGATGATTTCCAGGAGCTGTTCCTGCGGCAGGTTGAATTCCGACAGCACCGGCAATAGCGCCTTCGTGACCGGGTGCTCTGGCTGACCGGCGTAGAGTCGATCCAGCTCGGTTCGCCACCAAGCCAGTTTTGTCGCAGCGATCTGAGGGTCCTGGCATTCATCGACGACATCGTCGACCTCGCGGCAATAGGCGTAGAGCGCCGTGATCGCGCGCCGCCGGTTGGGCGGCAGGAACATGAAGCTGTAGTAGAAGCTCGATCCGCTCGATGCGGCCTTCTGCTGGCAGTAGTCTTCCGGGGTCATTCGTTTTTCCATGATGGGCAGGTGCCGTGATTTTTACATGAATAGCGCACGGCTGCTCATGCGCAACCAGTCGGTCGGTCGCAGCAGCGGGCGATGATGGAAAACGTTGCCCCTTGCCCGGCGAATCTGTTCGAGGATGCGCAAGCCGCCCTGTACCGTCAAGCGAATTTCCCAGCCCATGCGTCCCGGCAGTTGATGCACAAGCGGTGCGCCTTCGAGCATCAGGGCGCGCGTTCGGTCAGTCTGGAAGTCAAGCATCGCGGCCCATTCGGCGCTCCAGCGTTGCTCGGCAATCTGCGTTTCGTCGATGCGAAAGCGAGCAAGATCGGTTTGCGGCAGGTAAACACGCGCCTTTTTCCAGTCGACGGCGATATCCTGCCAGAAGTTGATCAGTTGCAGCGCGCTGCAGATGCAATCGGAACGACGCAGGTTTTCGTCGTTGGCGCGACCAACAAGATGCACCAGCAGGCGACCCACCGGATTTGCCGAGCGCCGGCAGTACTCGATCAGTTCGGGGTAGTCGGCGTAGCGCTTCTTGACCACATCCTGCGAGAAAGCGTCGAGCAGGTCGCGAAACAACTGGATCGGCAGCGACCATTCGTTGATGACTTCGGCCAGTTGGCCAAAACCCGGAGCGCTCGGGCGCTGGCCGCGTTCGATATGGTCAAGCTCTGCACTGTAGGCCGCCAGTGCTTGCAGGCGTTCATCATCGCTGGCATCACCTTCGTCGGCGATATCGTCAGCGCCTCGGGCAAAGCGGTAGATGGTTTCGACCGGACGACGCAGGCGTCTGGGCAGCAAAATGGAGGCGACCGGGAAGTTTTCGTAATGGTCTACAGACATTGCAGGACTAGCGCTGAAAATGGTTTTGATTGGTTTTGAAAAGGCGACCGAGGTTTAAGCACTCCGGCGGCTGACAGTATAGGCACAACTCAGGTAAAATGACTGATTAAGCGCGAGAGTGGCGGAATTGGTAGACGCACTGGATTTAGGTTCCAGCGCCGCAAGGCGTGGGGGTTCGACTCCCTTCTCTCGCACCATTATTTAACTGAGCATCCGATTTTTAGCCCGAATTTACAAGACTTCAAGGAATCTCAATGGAAACGACCGCTACAACCACCACCACCGAAGCCGTGCAGCTGCCCAATGTCCTTGAGCGTCGTCTGGACCTGTCGCTGTCCATTGTTGATCTGGACAAGGATACCGATCAGCGCCTGAAGCGTATCGGCAAGAATTTCAAAATGGCGGGCTTCCGTCCGGGCAAGGTGCCGGCCAATATCGTCAAGCAGCAGTATGGCGATCAGGCACGTTATGAAGCGATGAACGAGGCGCTTGAGCGCGCCTTTGGCGAAACCGTCAAGGCCCAGCAACTGCGTGTTGCCGGTCAGCCAAGCATTTCGCCGAAGACCAGCGAAAGCACGACGAATCTGGAATTCACAGCGGTCTTTGAAGTCTATCCCGAGGTTAAGCTGGGCGATCTGAAAGACGTTGAAGTTGAGCGCTCGGTACTCGAAGTCAGCGCCGCTGAACTGGACAGCACGCTGGAAGTTCTGCGCAAGCAGCGTGTGAAGTATGAACCGGTTGATCGTGCCGCCGCCAAGGGCGACCGCGTGAGCATCGATTTTCTCGGCAAGAAAGAAGGCGTGCCTTTCCAGGGCGGACAAGCCAATGACTATCCCTTCGTACTCGGTGAAGGTGCCATGCTGGCTGATTTCGAGACTGCCGTGACCGGTTTGAAGGCGGGCGAGTCCAAGACCTTCGAAATGACCTTCCCGGCCGACTACCAGGCCAAGGATCTGGCAGGTCAGTTGGTGACGTTTGAGGTGACGGCCAAGGAAGTGCGCGAAGCCATTCTGCCGGAAATTGACGCCGATTTTGCCAAGGCGCTCGGCGTTGAAGATGGCGATATTGAAAAGATGCGTGCCGAGATCGAGACCAATCTGAAGCGCGAAGTGAAGAAACGCCTGCAGAGCAAGGTCAAGGATCAGGTCATGGACGCGCTGCTCAAGACCAATCCGATTGAAGTTCCGAACGCGCTGGTTGACATGGAAATCCAGCGCCTGATGCAGTCGGCTCGCGAAGACATGGAGCAACGCGGCGGCGTCAAGATGAAGGACTTCCCGATGCAGCGCGAGTGGTTTGTAGAGCAGGCCAAGCGCCGCGTCAGCCTCGGTCTGATCCTGTCCGAAGTGGTCAAGGTCAACGAGTTGCATCCCAAGGCTGATCAGGTCAAATCGATTGTCGAGGAAGCCGCGCAGAGCTACGAGCATCCGGAAGAAGTCATTCGCTGGTACTACGCCCAGCCGCAGCGTCTTTCGGAAATTGAAGGCGTGGCGATTGAAGATAATGTCGTTGCCTGGGCACTATCCAGCGCCAAGGTTGTCGATAAGTCGGTTGCTTTTGACGAGTTGATGGGTCAGAAGTCCTGAACCAGCACACTACCCGACATAGAGGAATCCGCATGAACAATGATCGTTTTGAATCCCGTGATTGGGACCCGCAGGCCCTCGGTATGGTGCCGATGGTCATCGAGCAGAGCGGTCGTGGCGAGCGGGCGTATGCTAGTTATTCGCGCCTGCTCAAGGAGCGCGTCATTTTCCTGGTGGGGCCGGTCAATGATGTGACCGCCAATCTGGTTGTGGCGCAGCTTCTCTTCCTCGAAGCCGAAAATCCTGACAAGGACATCCACTTTTACATCAACTCGCCCGGTGGTTCGGTATCGGCAGGCATGTCGGTCTACGACACCATGCAGTTCATCAAGCCGGACGTTTCGACGCTGTGTATGGGGCAGGCCTGTTCGATGGGCGCGTTCCTGCTCACCGCAGGTGCCAAGGGCAAACGCTTTGCCCTGCCCAATTCGCGCGTGATGATTCACCAGCCGATGGGCGGTTTCCAGGGCCAGGCCTCGGATATCGCTATTCACGCCAAGGAAATCCTTTCCTTGCGTGCCAAGCTTAACGAGATCATGGCCTATCACACTGGGCAGCCGATCGAGCGTATCGAACGTGATACGGACCGGGACAATTTCCTTTCGGCTCAGGAAGCAACAGACTACGGCTTGATCGACAAGGTACTGGCCAATCGCGAATCAGCTTGATTGCGTTTCTGATTTCAGGATTGAATCAAGCGCAATATGGAATGAGGTAGGCCGAGATGGCTGAAAAGAAAAGCAGCAGCGAAAAATTGCTCTACTGTTCGTTCTGCGGCAAGAGCCAGCATGAGGTAAAAAAGCTCATCGCCGGGCCGTCCGTTTTTATCTGTGACGAATGTATCGAGCTGTGCAATGACATCGTTCGCGATGAAATTTCAGCCGATGTGGGCGGCAAGGTTGCCAAGAGCGATCTGCCAACGCCGAAAGAGATTTCGGGCTTGCTCGATCAGTACGTGATCGGTCAGGTAACTGCCAAGCGTATTCTGTCGGTGGCAGTTTATAACCACTACAAGCGCTTGCGTCATCACGGCAAGGGAAAAGACGAAGTCGAGTTGTCCAAGAGCAATATCCTGCTCATCGGGCCGACCGGTTCGGGCAAGACACTGCTCGCCCAAACGCTGGCGCGCATGCTCAACGTTCCCTTTGTGATGGCCGATGCAACGACGCTGACCGAAGCCGGCTACGTTGGCGAGGACGTCGAGAACATCATCCAGAAGTTGTTGCAGAAATGTGACTACGACATCGAGAAGGCGCAGAAGGGCATCGTCTATATCGACGAAATCGACAAGATTTCGCGCAAATCTGACAACCCATCGATTACCCGCGATGTTTCGGGCGAGGGTGTGCAGCAGGCTCTGCTCAAGCTGATCGAAGGAACGGTCGCATCGGTGCCGCCGCAGGGCGGGCGCAAGCATCCTAACCAGGATTTCGTGCAGGTCGATACGACCAACATCCTTTTCGTTTGCGGTGGTGCCTTTGACGGCCTGGAGAAGGTCATCCGCAACCGTTCCGAGCGCGGCGGCATGGGCTTTGGTGCCGAGGTAAAGAGCAAGGAAGACAAGAAGGCCATCGGTGATGTGTTACGCACGGTCGAGCCTGAGGATCTGATCAAGTTCGGCCTCATTCCCGAGTTGATTGGCCGTCTGCCGGTGGTTGCCACCCTTGAGGAACTGTCTACCGAGGCGCTGGTGCAGATCCTGATCGAGCCGAAGAATGCGCTGGTCAAGCAATACCAGAAGCTGTTCTCGATGGAAGGCGTCGAGCTTGAGATTCGTCCTGCCGCGATGACGGCCATTGCCAAACGTGCGTTGGATCGCAAGACGGGCGCGCGTGGCCTGCGTTCGATCCTGGAATCCGTGCTGCTCGATACCATGTATGAACTACCGGGTATGGAGAATGTCTCAAAGGTTGTCATTGATGAGAATATGATCAGCAGTGACGCCAAACCGATCCTGATTTACGCTGACCAGCCCAAGGTTTCTGGTTCCAACTGATCCACTGACGCTTCAGGCCGCCGTTTGCGGCTTGAAATGCGGCCTGAAGTCCCCATCTGTGGGACTGAACCACCACCTATAGAGCACAACTGATGTCTACGACAATTCCTCTTTCTGCCGAGTCCGTCGAACTGCCACTGCTGCCTTTGCGCGACGTGGTCGTTTTCCCGCACATGGTGATCCCGCTCTTTGTCGGGCGTCCAAAATCGATCAAGGCACTTGAAGTAGCCATGGAATCCGGCAAAGGTATCCTGCTGGTGGCACAGAAATCCGCCGTCAAGGATGAGCCGGAAGCCGAGGATCTTTACAGCATCGGTTGCGTCGCCAATATTCTGCAGATGCTGAAGCTGCCAGACGGAACCGTTAAGGTCTTGGTCGAGGGCACGCGCCGGGCGCACGTGGACTCGATCGAGTTCCGCGACGAAATGTTTGTCGCTCTTGCGCGACCGGTTGAAGCGGAGGATGGCGTTGATCACGAGGTCGAGGCGCTTCGACGCGCCGTGATTTCGCAGTTCGACCAGTACGTCAAACTGAACAAGAAGATACCGCCGGAAATTCTGACCTCGATTGCCAGCATTGAAGAAGCGGGTCGTCTGGCCGATACCATCGCGGCGCACCTGCCTTTGAAGCTCGAACAGAAGCAGGATGTGCTCGAAATGTTCGAGATTCGTCCGCGTATCGAGCGCCTGCTGTCTCAACTCGAAACCGAGATCGACATTCTCCAGGTCGAGAAGCGCATCCGCGGCCGCGTCAAGCGCCAGATGGAAAAGAGTCAGCGCGAGTATTACCTCAACGAACAGGTCAAGGCGATCCAGAAAGAGCTTGGCGAAGGCGAAGAGGGCGCGGATTACGAGGAGTTGGAGAAGAAGGCCAAGGCTGCCGGCATGAGCAAGGAAGGCATGGCCAAGGTGCAGGCGGAGCTGAAGAAGCTCAAGCTGATGTCGCCGATGTCGGCTGAGGCTTCGGTTGTTCGCAATTTCATTGAAACGCTGATCAATCTGCCGTGGCGCAAGAAGACGCGTATCAGCAAGGATCTGGCAGAGGCAGGCAAGATTCTGGACAAGGATCACTGGGGCCTGGAAAAGGTCAAGGAACGCATCATCGAGTATCTCGCCGTGCAACAGCGCGTCGATAAACTCAAGGCTCCGATTCTCTGTCTCGTTGGTCCTCCGGGCGTCGGCAAGACCTCGCTGGGTCAATCAATCGCTACCGCTACGGGTCGAAAATTCGTTCGCATGAGTCTTGGCGGCGTGCGTGACGAGGCCGAAATTCGCGGTCACCGTCGTACATATATCGGGTCGATGCCGGGCAAGATCTTGCAGAACATGACCAAGGTTGGTGTCAAGAACCCGCTGTTCCTGCTCGACGAAGTCGACAAGATGGGCCAGGACTTCCGTGGTGATCCGAGTTCGGCGCTGCTCGAGGTGCTTGATCCCGAGCAGAATTCGACTTTCGCTGATCATTACGTCGAAGTCGAATACGATCTTTCCGAAGTGATGTTCGTGGCGACGGCCAATACGTTGAATATCCCGGCACCGCTGCTGGATCGTATGGAAGTGATTCGTCTCTCCGGCTACACCGAAGACGAGAAGATCAACATCGCCCATCGCTATCTGCTGCCCAAACAGATGAAAACCAACGGTCTGAAAAAGACGGAGCTGACCGTGGCCGAAAGCGCCTTGCGCGACATCGTTCGCTACTACACCCGTGAAGCTGGGGTGCGCGCGCTTGAGCGTGATATTTCGAAGATCTGCCGCAAGGTCGTCAAAACGCTGCTGCTCAAGAAGAGCCAGACCAAGTTGGCCGTTACGGCGCGTAATCTCGACAAGTTCCTCGGAGTTCGCCGCTACAGCTTCGGCATGGCTGAGCGCGAGAATCAGGTCGGACAGGTGACGGGGCTGGCGTGGACGGAGGTTGGCGGCGAACTGCTGACCATCGAATCCGTCGTGCTGCCTGGCAAAGGCAAGACGATTACGACCGGCAAACTCGGTGAGGTAATGCAGGAGTCGATTCAGGCCGCCTTGTCGGTTGTCAGAAAACGTTCCCGGTCATTGGGAATTGCTGACGATTTTTACCAGAAGAGCGACATTCACATTCACTTGCCGGAAGGCGCGATTCCCAAAGATGGCCCTTCGGCGGGGGTTGGTATTTGCACGGCGCTTGTCTCCGTGCTGACTGGTATCCCGGTATGTTGTGATGTGGCGATGACTGGCGAGATTACCTTGCGCGGCGAAGTGCTGCCGATTGGCGGACTTAAGGAAAAGCTTCTGGCCGCAGTTCGTGGCGGTTTGGGGCGTGTCTTGATTCCGGAAGAGAATGTCCGTGATCTGGCCGAGATTCCGGACAACATCAAGAACAAGCTGGAAATTATTCCGGTCAAGTGGATAGACCAGGTGCTTGAGCTTGCGCTTGAGCGTCTGCCACAAGCCTTGCCGGATGTTGAAGCGACACTTGCTGTTAGCGCCGGAACAGAGAACGCGGCTGCACAAACCATCGTTACTCATTGATTCAAAATAAAAGCATGCCGAAGGCAAGTCCTTCGGCATGCTTTTTAATTTCGAGTGCGTGTTGGAAATCAGCCAAAATCCGCTTGACACATGGTTTTCAGCCTTGTTATAAGACTTCTGCAGGTCGTCCCGTTCCTCCATGTTCTTCCACTTTCAATCGAAGGGGTCATACGTGAATAAATCTGAACTGATTGATCAAATCGCCAAGTCCGCTGATTTGTCCAAGGCCGCTGCTGGACGTGCACTCGATGCAACTGTTGCCGCAGTGAAGAGCTCCCTCAAGAAAGGCGGGATGGTGACACTGGTTGGATTTGGGACCTTCTATGTAGGCAAGCGCGCAGCTCGAACCGGTCGTAATCCACGCACTGGCGCAGCGATCAAGATCAAATCAGCTAAAGTGCCGAAGTTCCGCGCTGGTAAAGGCCTCAAGGATGCTGTAAACTAGCCGACTTTCTGCGGTACGGGTGCTTAGCTCAGTTGGTAGAGCGCTAGCCTTACAAGCTGGATGTCGGCGGTTCGAGCCCGTCAGCACCCACCAGTCAAAAAGCAAAGTGTGTTTCGTACTACATTGGAGTGGTAGTTCAGTTGGTTAGAATACCGGCCTGTCACGCCGGGGGTCGCGGGTTCGAGTCCCGTCCACTCCGCCAATACTGGAAGGCGAACGCAAGTTCGCCTTTTTTGTTTTTGTCTCGTTTTTTCAATTGAACTAGTGGGCAATTACCATGTTCGACTCCGTACGCAATAACAAGAAAATTGTTCAGATTTTTCTTGGCCTGATAACATTGCCATTCGCCTTTTTCGGCGTTGATTCCTATGTCAGGAATTCGGGAGCCGGGAATGACTTGGCCAGCGTTGGTGATACGAAAATCACGATTCCACAATTTGACCAGGCATTGCGCGAACGTCAGGATCAAATGCGGCAACGGCTCGGCGAGAATTTCAAGCCGGAAATGATGCATACGCCTGAAGCCAGGCTGAGCGTCCTCAATTCATTGCTTGATCAGCGCTTGTTGCTATTAGAGGCAGAAAAGAACCGCTTGTATACCGATGACAATGTACTGCGTGACGTCATCAGTAAAATTCCTGCGCTACAGGAAGACGGAAAATTCTCGATGACGCGCTATGAATCGGCGTTGCGAGCGCAAGGCATGTCGCAGCCGCAGTTCGAGGCCAAACTGCGTCAGGATCTGACCTTGCAGCAACTGGTCGGCGCGGTCGGAGATACGGCGTTTGTGTCAGTTAGCCAAGCCGAAGCCATGTTGCGCTTGCAGTCGGAAGAGCGCCTGTTCAGCGAAATCAAGATCGCGCCCGAGCAGTTTGCTGACAAAGTTAAGGTCGAGGCACCTGCTGTGCAAAAGTTCTACGATGAGAACAAGGCCCAGTTTGAGGTGGCTGAACAGGTCAAGGCCGAGTATGTGGTGTTGTCGCTTGACGCATTGTTGTCGCAGGTAACGGTTGCTGATGCTGAAATCAAGGCCTGGTACGACAGCCACAAGGATCGTTATGAGCAGGCGGAGGAGCGGCGTGCGAGTCACATTCTGATCATGACCAATGCCGATACCGACAAGGAAAAAGCCAAAGCCAAGGCTGAAGGCGTGTTGAAGGATGTTCAAAAGACGCCCGCCAAATTTGCCGAACTGGCCAAGCAGTATTCAGAGGACCCCGGTTCCGCACAGAAGGGCGGCGATCTCGGTTTCTTTGGTCACGGCATGATGGTCAAGGAGTTTGAAGACATCGTGTTCAAGCAGAAGGAAGGCGAGATTTCCGGCTTGGTGCAATCCGAGTTTGGCTATCACATCATCAAGCTTACGGGCATCAAGGCGGGCAAACAGCGTGCGCTTGACGAGGTGCGCGCCGAAATCGAAAGCGAACTGAAGCGCCAGGCGGCTTCGCGCAAATTTGCCGAGGCAGCCGAATCGTTCACCAACATGGTCTACGAGCAATCGGACAGCCTTCAGCCAGCCGCCGACAAGTTCAAGCTAAAGGTTCAGCAGTCCAGCCTGTTACCGAAGAATCCCGACCCGAGAGTCATGGCGGCACTGGGCCCCTTGGCGAATCCGAAAATTCTGGCCTCGCTTTTCTCGGAAGACGCAATCAAGAACAAGCGCAATACCGAAGCTGTCGAGATCGCCCCGAATACTTTGCTGGCTGCCCGTGTGATTGAACATACGCCGGCGACCAGCATCCCGTTCGATACGGTAAAGCCTGAAATCGAGAAGCGTTTGAAATCCGAGGAAGCGGCTGTTCTGGCCAAGAGTTCCGGGGAAACCAGACTGTCCGAGTTGAAACAGGGCGGTGAAGAAAAACTTGCCTGGTCGGCACCCAAGAGCGCTTCGCGAATGCAGCGTGGCGAGATGCCGCCGGCTGTCGTGCAGGCCGTTTTCAAGGCCGATGTGCAGAAGCTTCCGGCGTATGCCGGTGTTGCTGTCGGTGGCGGCTACGCGTTGTTCAAGATCGTGAAGATCAACTCGCCGGAGAAAATTGACGAGGCGAAACTCAAGGGGCTGCAGGGCGAATACGGTTCGATTATCGCGCAGGAAGACCTGTCGGCTTATCTGTCAGGACTGCGTCAGCGCTACAAGATCAATATCAACAAGACGCTGCTTGAGGCGAAAGAACGTCAATAAGCACTGAACGTCACCCAATAAAAACGCCGGCAGGGTAAAACCCGCCGGCGTTTTTTTGTGCCTTGCTGACGCTTACGGAAGTGGATCCGCGTTGCCCAGCGCTGTTGTATTCAGCCCGCCATCGACGTACATGATTTCGCCGGTGATTGCGCTGGCCAGATCAGAAAGCAGGAAGGCCGCCGCATTGCCCACTTCATCGATGGTTACGTTGCGGCGCAGCGGGGCGTGGTGGGAATTGAAGGCCAAGAGCTTGCCAAAATTGCCGATGCCCGATGCCGCCAGCGTCTTGATCGGACCGGCCGAAACGGCGTTGGCGCGAATGCCCTGTGGGCCGAGGCAGAAAGCCAGGTAGCGCGTGGCTGCTTCAAGACTGGCTTTGGCCAGCCCCATCGTGTTGTAGTTCGGCATGGTGCGCTCTGCACCCAGGTAGGAAAGCGCCAGCAGGGCCGCATTATTACCCTTCAGCAGCAGCGGGCGGGCGGCCTTGGCCAGTGCTGCATAACTGTAGGACGAAATGTCATGGGCAATGCGGAATGATTCGCGCGAAATGCCATCCAGGAAATCACCTTCGATGGCTTCGGTCGGTGCGTAGGCGATTGAATGAACCAGGCCGTCCAGGCCTTCCCATTGCGTAGCCAGATCGGCGAAAAGTTTGTCGATCTGTGCATCTTCGGCGACGTCGCATTGATAAATCAGTGTGCTGTCGAATTCTGCGGCAAATTTGGTGATGCGATCCAGAAAGCGTTCGTTCTGATAGGTAAAGGCCAGTTTGGCACCTTCGCGATGGCAAGCTTTGGCGATGCCATAGGCGATTGAGTGCTTCGACAGTACGCCAGTGATGAGAATGCGCTTTTCTGCAAGAAATCCCATGAGTTCTCCGGTAACGATGAGTTGTCTGATTGACTGGAGCGGTGTGCATCCGTCCTCAAAGCGCATTATAGGGGAATTTTGCCTCCAAACCCCGCTTTGGCAGGATGCCGGGCGTGTGAAGGCAGCAAGCAGGCCGAGCTTCGCGCTAAACTGCGGCTCATGTCTGTGCCTCGATTTCTCTGTCTGTCACTATTTTTTTTGCTCGCCGCGTGCAGCAGCGAGCAGAACGACCCCTATCCGGCCAGTGAGCGCGGGAAGAATATTCTCTATACGGCATTCACCGAGCGTCCAAAGCATCTCGATCCCGCGCAATCCTATAGCGAGGATGAAAACATCTTCAACGGGCAGGTCTACGAACCCCCGCTGCAATACCACTATCTGAAGCGTCCCTACGTATTGATTCCGGCGACGGCGGACGCCTTGCCTGTCCCGCGCTATTACGACGCGGGAGGCAAGGAATTGCCGCACGATGCGCCGGCCGACGCCATCGCTTTCAGCGATTACGAAATTCGTATCCGACCGGGCATTCGCTACCAGCCGCATCCGGCGTTTGCTGTTCACGAGGGGGGGCGGCCGCGCTATGCGGACCTGGATCGCAACAAGCTGAGCGGGATCGAGAAAGTTGCCGATTTCAAGCACACGGGAACGCGTGAGCTGACGGCTGACGACTACATTTACGAAATCAAGCGACTGGCCCATCCACACCTGCATTCGCCGATCTTCAGCGCGATGTCGGAGCGCATTGTCGGGTTGAAGGAACTCGCGGCAACGTTGCAGGACGAGGCAAAAAGGCGGACGCCTACCGATTGGCTGGATCTTGATACGTTCGCGCTCGACGGTGTCACGCCAGTTGATCGCTACACGTATCGCATCCGGGTGTACGGCAAATACCCGCAGTTTCTCTACTGGCTGGCGATGCCTTTCTTTGCACCGGTGCCGCGCGAAGTGGATCACTTCTACAGCCAGCCCGGGATGGCCGAAAAGAACCTGACGCTCGACTGGTATCCCGTCGGCACCGGTCCCTACATGCTGACCGAGAATAGTCCGAACAGCCGCATGGTGCTGGAACGCAATCCGAACTTCCACGGGGAATCCTATCCCTGCGAGGGGGAGTCAATCGACGAGGCGGCTGGGCGGCTGGCCGACTGCGGCAAACCCTTGCCGCAGATCGACAAAGCCGTGTTTTCGCTGGAGAAAGAGAGTATCCCCTACTGGAACAAGTTTCTGCAGGGCTACTACGATGCCTCGGGTATTTCCTCCGATAGCTTCGATCAGGCCGTGCGGCTCGATGTGGGCGGGGTCAATCTTTCCAGTGAAATGCAGGACCGGGGTATTCAATTGCTAACCAGTGTGCGGCCCTCGATTTTCTACATGGGCTTCAATATGCTGGATCCGCAGGTCGGCGGGTTGTCGCCACGTGGCATCAAGCTGCGCCAGGCTTTGTCGATTGCTATTGATCAGGAGGAATTCATTTCGATCTTTATGAACGGTCGCGGCATTCCCGCGATGAATCCGGTCCCGCCGGGAATCTTCGGGCATCTCGAAGGCGCTGACGGAATCAATCCGGTGGTCTACGACTGGGACCGCGCCAGTGGTAAGGCAAAGCGCAAGCCGATAGAAGTGGCGAAGAAATTGCTGGCCGAAGCCGGTTGGCCGAACGGACGCGATGCGAAAACCGGCGAGCCGCTGGTGCTCAACCTCGATACCACCAGCGGCGGTATGGGTGACAAGGCAACCCTTGACTGGCTGGCACGCCAGTTCGCCAAGCTCGATATTCAGCTGGTTGTGCGTGCGACCGACTACAACCGCTTTCAGGACAAAATCCGGAAGGGGGCCGTGCAGATCTATTTCCTGGGCTGGAATGCCGATTATCCTGATCCGGAGAATTTCTTCTTCCTGCTTGCCGGTTCCGAAGGAAAGCTCGAGAAGTCGGGTGAAAATGCGGCGAACTATGTCAATCCCGAATTCGACCGCCTGTTCGCCGAGATGAAAAACATGGAAAGCGATGGCGAGAACGGTCCCAAGCGGCTGGCCATCATTGGCCGCATGAACCGGGTGTTGCAGCACGACGCGCCGTGGATCTTCGGCTTTCACCCGAGGAGTTATACGCTGCGTCATGCCTGGGTCTATAACCGCAAGCCGACCGGCGTTGGCAACAACATCCTGAAGTATCAGCGCATTGATGTTGCTGAGCGCGAACGACGGCGTAATGAATGGAATCCACCCGTGCTGTGGCCGCTGGCGCTGCTGGCCGTCTTGCTGGTTGCGCTGATCGTGCCGGCCGTGATCAGCTACCGCCGCCGCGAACGCGGCTCGGCGCGTTCATAGGAGACCGCCGCTCATGCTCGCCTACATCCTGCGCCGACTGCTCTACGCCATCCCGATCCTGATCGGGGTGAATCTGATTACCTTCGCGTTGTTCTTCATCGTCAATTCGCCGGACGACATGGCGCGCATGCAATTGGGCGGCAAGCGCGTTACGGCCGAGGCGGTGAGCAAGTGGAAGGCCGAGCGCGGGTACGACAAGCCGCTGTTCGTCAATGCCGAGGCCAAGGGGGCCGGGATGTTCACCGAGACCATCCTGTTCACCAAGTCGGCGCGCTTGTTCGTCGGGGATTTCGGGCGCGCCGAGGATGGTCGCGACATCGCCAGGGAAATTTCCACGCGCATGGGGCCGTCGCTAGCCATTGCTTTGCCGACCTTTATCCTCGGGCTGTTCGTGACCGTGAGCCTGGCGCTGCTGCTGGCCTTCTTTCGCGCCAGCTATCTCGATTTCTGGGGCGTCGTGCTGTGTGTGGCGATGATGTCGATCTCCGGGCTGTTCTACATCATCGGCGGGCAATACTTGATCAGCAAACTGTGGCGACTGGTCCCGATTTCGGGCTACAGCGCCGGGATGGATGCTTGGAAATTCCTCGTGCTGCCGGTGGTCATCGGCGTATTTTCAGGCATTGGTTCGTCGACGCGCTGGTATCGCACAATTTTCCTGGAAGAGATCAACAAGGACTACGTGCGCACGGCGCGCGCCAAGGGACTTTCCGAAATCACGGTTCTTTTCCGCCACGTACTGCGTAACGCCATGATTCCGATCCTGACCGGCGTGGTTGTCGTCATTCCGATGCTGTTCATGGGCTCGCTGCTGACCGAATCCTTCTTCGGCATTCCGGGGCTCGGCAGCTATACCATCGACGCCATCCAGGCGCAGGATTTCGCCGTCGTGCGCGCGATGGTCTTCATCGGTTCGCTGCTCTACATCGTCGGCCTGATCCTGACCGATATCTCCTACACCCTGGTTGATCCACGCATCAGGTTCGACCGATGAATCATAAAAAACCTTCACCGCAAAGACGCGAAGGCGCAAAGATCGCAAAGGAATACAATCAAGTGAGCCGTGCGCCAGCAATTACCTCACGTTGGGTTTTCTTCGCGTCCTTAGCGTCTTTGCGCCTTTGCGGTGAACGTTCTTGGTTTCGATCATGAGCTTTCTTCCCGTCCTTCTCTGGTCCGATCTGCTGATCTGGCTGCTGGTGCTGGCCGGGATCGTTCTCGCTGCGTTGTCATCGCGCAATCCACCTTTGCGTGCGGCGTGGCGGCGGGTTGGGCGCTGCCGGCCGGGCATGGCGGCTGCGACGGTGTTGCTGGCCTTCGTCCTGATTGGTCTGCTCGATTCCCTGCACTATCGGCCTGCGCTCGAAAATCGCGAAGCGGATCAGCCGGCCGTCTACGCGGTCGATGTGCTCTCGGTGCTCGATACGCTGGCGAAACCGCTGCGTGCGCGCGTTGAAAAAACCTATTCGGCACCGCTAGCGACGCGTGCGTTTGCCAAGGAGACGGTTGAGCTGCGCAGCGTTGATGGCCGTATCACCCCAGTGCGCGAGTTCCCGCGCCTCAAGCATGGCGGCGCGCATCTAGGGAGCGACGAAACGCAACGCGATGGTGATGTGCTCAATAGCCTGCTGGTCGCAGAAGCGCATGCTGCCTTGATCTTCACATGCATAGCTCTGGGAGTGGCGTATTTATTGGCTTGCAGAGGTGCATGCTCGTTGATCAAGGCGTGGCGCGGTCTTTGGCGTGGCGAGACCGAGTTCGCCTGGAATGCCGTGTTGATTACGCTGGGGGTTCTGCTGCTGGCAATTGCGCCGTTGCTGGCCTTGTGCGTCGATTACCACGTCTTCGGCACCGACAAGGTCGGGCAGGACGTGTTCTACCAGGTTCTCAAGAGCGTGCGCACGGCGCTGGTGATCGGGCTGGTGACGACGCTGGTGACCTTGCCGCTGGCCATCGGTTTTGGCCTCTTTGCCGGCTACTTTCGGGGCTGGGTCGATGACGTGATCCAGTATCTCTATACGACGCTCAGTTCGATTCCCGGCGTGCTGCTGATCGCCGCCGCCGTGCTGATGATGCAGGTGATCATCGACATGCATCCGCAGTGGTTCGCCACCGCCGCCGAGCGTGCCGACCTGCGACTGCTGGCATTGTGCTTCATCCTCGGGCTGACCAGCTGGACCGGCCTGTGCCGCCTGCTGCGTGGCGAAACGCTGAAGCTGCGCGAACTCGAATACATCCAGGCCGCGCAAGCCTTTGGCGTCTCCGACCTGCGCATCATCCTGCGCCATATTCTGCCCAATCTCATGCATATCGTGATCATCGCGCTGGTCATGGATTTTTCCGGACTGGTTCTGGCTGAAGCGGTGCTTTCCTATGTCGGCATCGGCGTCGACCAGAGCATGATCAGCTTCGGCATGATGATCAACAATGCCCGCATGGAGTTGGCGCGCGAGCCGATGGTGTGGTGGTCGCTGGCGGCGGCCTTCGTCTTCATGTTCGCGCTGGTGCTGGCCGCCAACCTGCTTGCCGACGCCGTGCGCGACGCCTTCGATCCGCGTCTGGCGGGGGCGTCATGAGCAAGGACGCGATTCTCGGCGTGCGCGGTCTGCGCATGGGCTTTGCCAGCGGTTTTGCCATGACGCGGAGGGTGCTGGTTGCGGTCGACGCTATCGACTTCGATTTGCGTGCCGGAGAAACGCTCGCGCTGCTGGGCGAATCGGGCTGCGGCAAGTCGGCGACCGCGCTCTCGCTGCTGCGCCTGCTCCCGGCCGCCGGGCGCATTCTCGGCGGCGAAGTCAATTTCGGCGGCCGCGATCTCCTGCAATTGCCCGAGGCCGAAATGCGCGCGGTGCGCGGTGGCGGCATGGCGATGATTTTCCAGGAGCCGGCGACCAGCCTCAACCCGGTGCTAACCGTCGGGCGGCAGATCGGCGAAGTGCTCGAATGCCATCTGGCGATGAGTGGTGGGGCGGCGCGGCAGCGGGCGCTTGAGTTGCTCGACGCCGTCGGTATCGCCGATGCGCAACGCCGTCTTGACGAATACCCGTTCCAGCTTTCCGGCGGCATGAAGCAGCGCGTGATGATCGCCGTCGCCCTGGCCGGAAATCCTCGCTTGTTGATTGCCGACGAACCGACCACGGCGCTCGACGTCACCATCCAGGCGCAGATTCTCGACCTGCTGCGCCGCCTGCAAGCTCAGCGTGGCATGGGCATGCTGCTGATCACGCACGATCTCGGCGTCGTCGCGCAGATGGCGCATCGCGTCGGCGTCATGTACGCCGGCGAAATTGTCGAGGAGGCACCGCGCGAGGCCTTCTTCACGTCGCCGCGCCACCCGTATACACAAAAGCTGTTTGCTGCGCTGCCCGATCTCACACGACGTAACGGTCGGCTGGAAACCATCGCCGGGCAGGTGCCGGCGCTGTCGGCCATGCCGTCCGGTTGCCGCTTTGCCGAGCGCTGTCCGCATGCCTGGGAACGCTGCCGCGCCGAAGCGCCGGTGTGGCATGAGGCGGGAGAAAACCATCGTGTGCGCTGTCATCTGCTGGACGAGCCGGGCAGGGCGGTCGTCAGTGCACCGAGAGTGGACGCGGCCAAGGTCTCGCTTCTCACTCCACCTTCTTCACTACTCACCGTGCAGGATCTTCGCGTCCACTTCCCCATCCGGCGTGGTGTTCTGCAACGCACGGTAGGGCACGTCAAGGCCGTTGATGGCGTGTCGCTGGATCTCGCGCGTGGCCGCACACTGGCGCTCGTCGGCGAATCAGGTTGTGGCAAGACCACGGTTGGCAAAGCTATCCTGCAACTGATCAAGCCGACTGGTGGTGTTGTGCAGCTTGAAGGGCGCGAATTGACCAACCTCTCGCGCGGTGAGTTGCGTCCGTTGCGTCGCCGAATGCAGATGATTTTCCAAGATCCCTTTGCGTCACTCAATCCAAGGATGTCGGTTGGCGAGATTATCAGCGAAGGCATAAACGCGCTGGGTGTGGCGTCGAACCGCAGAGAGCAGAAAGCGGCCGTCGGCGCGCTGCTCAAGCAGGTCGGGCTCGATCAAGCCGCGGCCGAGCGCTATCCGCACGAATTTTCTGGCGGTCAGCGGCAGCGCATTGCGATTGCTCGTGCGCTCGCCGTACAGCCGGAACTGATTGTCTGCGACGAACCCACATCGGCACTCGATGTGTCGGTTCAAGCGCAAATCCTTAATCTGCTGAAGGCCTTGCAGGATGATCTTGGGCTGGCCTTCCTTTTCATCACGCACAACTTTGCTGTCGTCGAGTATCTGGCGCACGAGGTGGCAGTGATGTACCTCGGGCGTATTGTCGAGCGAGGTCTGGTCGATGAGGTCTTGCGCTCGCCACAACACCCGTACACCCGGGCGCTTCTGTCTGCCGTGCCGAATCCAACATTGGCACACCTTGCGCAGGACAATGCTTTGCAGCCGCAATTCATCCGGCTGGCAGGTGAAATGCCATCGCCAGCCAATCCGCCGGCGGGCTGCCATTTTCACCCGCGCTGTCCGAAAGCTACTCCGATGTGTCGTACAATTTATCCGGAAAACAGCCCCCTGACGGAGAGCCATAGCGTGGTTTGCCATTTGCACAGAGAGTTGCCGAAGTGAGCACTTCCAGCTACTTGAAAACCTTGTTCTTTGGGGCTTCCAACAGCATTGGTCGACGCATGACGGTCTACATCATTGCCTTCAGTGCGGCGATCATGCTGGTTATCTCGGCGATCCAACTGGTTTTTGAATACCGTAACTTGCGTAGAGGGCTTGAGCATGAGCTTGATACGATCAGCATCTACGTGCAAACCATCGCTGAAAGCGTCTGGAATTTCGACGCCATCCAGGTGCAACTGGCCATCGATGGCTTGAAGCGTTTGCCCAACATTGAACGTGTCAGTGTCGTTGCTACCGATTCCGCTCGGATCTGGGTGGCAGGCAATGAGCCGCCAAAGAACAATCTGACGCGCAGTTTTGACCTGCGCGTCGAAAAAAACGGCGAAAAAGTCCAGATTGGCACCCTTTCAGTCGTTGCACGTCTCGACGGACTTGAGCAGCAGATAACTGTCCGAGCGCTCTCCATTGTGCTCAGTAATGGACTGACCTATCTGTTTGTCGCCCTGTTCATCCTGTTCCTGTTCCGGATTCAGGTAACGCGTCGGCTGGGCACGCTGGCCAACACTGTCAAAGCCTTGGGGCCAAAGCTGTTTCCGGGTGAGTCGACTACGATGATCGGTTCCCATGCGTTGCCGGGAAATCTTGATGAGTTGGACGCTGTGGCTTGGACTCTGGATAACACCGCACTGGAACTCGAACGCGCGGCGTGTGAGCGCGAGGTAACGCAAGCGTCGCTGCGCAGCAATCACGAAGCTCTGCGCAGTATCCTGGCGACGACCCAGGACGGTTTCTGGCGCTTTGATGCCCAAGGGCTTATCTTCGATGTCAACATGGCGTATTGCCAGATGTCCGGGTATGCGCGCGACGAGTTGCTCGGAAAGAACGTGCAGGACCTTGACGTGATGGGCGACTTCCTGCGGTATCAGCAGACCCTCATCAAGACAGGAAGTGAGTTGTTTGAATCGGCGCATCGTCGCAAGGACGGATCGATTTGGCAAGTTGAGATAAGCGCGACCTATAGCGATGTCGACGATGGTCAGGTTTTTGTATTCGTACGCGACATCACCAGCCGAAAACTGGCCGAGGCAAAGCTTGTTGAAAGCGAATCGCGTCTGCAAGCCCTTACTCACGCCATTCCCGATCTGGTCTGGCTGAAGAATCCAGAAGGTGTCTACCTCGCCTGCAATCATCGCTTTGAACGCCTCTATGGAGCGGCAGAGCAAGCAATCGTGGGCAAGACAGATTACGATTTCGTGAGTGAGGAACTCGCCGTCTTTTTTCGTAAGCACGACAAAGCCGCCATGGCGAAGGGCCAACCCACAGTTAACGAAGAGTGGCTCACTTTTGCTGATGACGGTCACCGGGAGTTGGTTGAAACAACAAAAACGCCGATCTATGATTCCCGGCGCTGCTTGATTGGGGTGCTGGGGATCGGCCACGATATTACTCAACGCAAGAGGGCTGAAGATGAGATCCGGCAGCTGGCTTTCTACGACACCCTGACGGGCTTGCCCAATCGACGGCTTCTGCTCGACCGGCTACAGCACGCGTTGGTGGCAAGCGCCCGCCATCAGCACGAAGGGGCCTTGTTGTATATCGATCTGGACAACTTCAAGACGCTCAACGATACCCTTGGCCACGATATTGGAGACCTTCTATTGCAACAAGTTGCCCAGCGCCTGGTGGCTTGCGTGCGCGACAGCGATACTGTGGCTCGTTTGGGCGGCGATGAATTCGTTGTGATGCTGGAAGATTTGAGCGAAAACTCGCAGGAAGCGGCCACTCAGGCCGAAGCCGTTGGAAACAAGATCATTGCCAGTCTCAACGTGAGCTTCCAGCTTGCCAGCTACGAGCATCGCAGCACTCCCAGCATCGGCGTCACCTTATTCTCTGACAATCAGGAGACCGTTGACGAGTTGCTCAAACGCGCGGATCTGTCCATGTATCAGGCCAAGGCGGCGGGACGCAATACCTTGCGCTTCTACAATCCGGACATGCAGGCCGTGGTTTCAGTGCGTGCTGCGCTCGAGGCGGATCTGCGCGAAGCGGTCCTCGGGAATCGGTTTGTTCTCTACTATCAAGCCCAGGTGGATGGTAAGGGGCGTGTGACCGGATGCGAGGCTCTGTTGCGCTGGCCGCATTCTGGCCGTGGGATGATTTCTCCAGCAGAGTTCATTCCCTTGGCCGAGGATGTTGGTCTTATCCTTCCTTTGGGCCGCTGGGTTCTCGAAACGGCGTGTAAGCAATTGGCCGCCTGGTCCAAGCAGCCGGCAATGGCCCATCTCACGATTGCGGTGAACGTCAGTGCACGCCAATTCCGTCATGACGATTTCGTGGGTCAGGTGTTGGAGGTGCTTGAGCGTACGCGGGCCAATCCGCAACGACTCAAGCTGGAATTGACCGAAAGCTTGTTGGTTGATAACGTGGAAAGTGTCATCACCAAGATGACTGCGCTGAAGGCGAACGGTGTGGGTTTCTCACTGGACGACTTTGGTACTGGCTATTCCTCGCTGTCTTACCTTAAGCGACTGCCTCTGGATCAGTTGAAAATTGACCAGGGTTTCGTTCGGGATATTCTCACCGACCCGAACGATGCCGCCATCGCAAAGATGGTCATTGCCCTCGCGGAAAGCATGGGGCTCTCGGTGATTGCTGAAGGTGTTGAAACTGGAGAGCAGAAGGACTTTCTGGCTCGTCAGGGATGCCATGCCTATCAGGGCTATTTGTTTGGCCGCCCTATGCCTCTGGAGCCCTTCGAGATCGCTGCAAATCAGATTTGAGTTGACCGAAGGTTCACGGATTCTGAGCGAGCTGGATGGTCAGGGTTTTACCTGGCGTCAGAGCGCTCGACGAGAGTCGGTTCCAGCGAAGGATATCGTCGTTGGAGACCTTGAACCGTTTTGCGATTGAGGTCAGCGTGTCGCCGCGACGGACCGTGTAGTGGGCAATTTTTTGTGCCGGTTTTGTACTGGCCTGTTGCACCAGTGAGCGGCCGTCTTTTTTTGGTTTGGCTTCTGCTTTCGCGGCTGCTCTGCTGGTCGCTGCGATCATCAGATGGGTGCCTGCAGTGATCTTGTTGCTGCGCAAATGGTTGATGCGCTTCAACTCCGCGACCGTTATGCCGAAATTTTTGGCAATGGCCGGTAGTGTTTCGCCCTTGCGCACGGTATGAGAACGCTCTGTCGTACTTGGAGATGGATCAGCGCTCGGGAGGCGTGGTTGCTCCGGCAGGGCGGCCATACTTGGGCGTTCGCCGTTTTCCTGGCCGGCAACCAGCAAGGTATACCCAGGGCTAAGCTTTATGCGTCCGCTGATGCCGTTGGCCTCTTTGAGATTGGCGACCGTCATGCCGAAGCGCGGCGCGATTTTTTCAAGCTTGTCGCCCGGCCGCATGGTGTAGGACTGCCACGACGAAAGAGGCTTGTTGCTGCCTTCATGAGCTTCAAGGTTGTTCATGAAGGTGTCGATTTTATCGGCCGGGATGACCATCGGCGAATCGGATTTGATGACCGGCCGGTTATGGGCCGGATTGAGCGCAACAAACTCCTGGAGCGGCATTTCAGCCAGCTTGGCGGCCAGCTTGACGTCGATATTGGCCGATTTGGTAATGGTGCCAAAGTAGGAGCGGTTAGGAATGTTCAATAGACCAAGTTCGGCCAGTTGCGCCGGATTACGGAAGATGTTCTTCAGCGCCTGTAGCTTAGGCACGTAGTTCTTGGTTTCGCCCGGCATGGTCAGGCTGAGATAGTCCGTGGGCAAGCCCTGAGCGCGGTTCTTGCTGATCGCCCGTCCGACTGCACCTTCACCCCAGTTGTAAGAGGCCAGTGCCAGATGCCAGTCGCCATGCATATCATAGATGGATTGCAGGTACTCAAGTGCCGCGGCGGTCGAGGCGACAATGTCGCGCCGTTCGTCCTTCCACCAGTCCTGGTCAAGGTTGAATCTCTTGCCGGTGGACGGAATGAACTGCCAAAGGCCGGACGCCTTGGAGCGCGAATACGCCATCGGGTTGTAGGCGCTTTCAACCATCGGTAGTAAGGCAAGCTCCATTGGCATGCCGCGCTTTTCGATTTCTTCGACGATGTAGTGCAGATAGCGGCTGCTGCGCTCGACCATGCGGCGGAGGTAGTCTGGCCGGTTCAGATACCACTGTTGGTGGTAAAGAACGAGATCGTTGTTGATGTCCGGCATCGAAAAGCCGTTGCGCATGCGCTGGAATAAATCATCCGTTTCGCTGGTCAGATCGATGGACTGAGGGAATTGCGGCTGGGCGGCGATTTCAACGGAGGGCAGGAGCTGCGTTGCTGTTGTCGCTGGTTTTGAATTGGCGCGAGGCGTCGATGATTGAAGACTGTTTGCTGAGGGCCCGTTCTCCGGCACACGCAAGCTTTGAGGTGCGGGCGAGGATGATTGTGATAACGAGGAGTCGGATTCCTTTGTTACCGTTGCACAGCCTGCTAAAAAGGAAACAATACAGACGATGCGGGCTATCGAGAACAGAGCAGAATTGCTTCCTGGCGTCATCCGTTAATCCTGTACATGCCCACCGAAAAGTGGCGCTGCAGTCCCTCGTTTTCGGGATTGCCTGATCAAAATTTCTGAGTGCAACCGACTGATTATAGCCCAAGCCTGTAGCCCAAGCAGGGCCAAGCTGCGTGTTTCAGCGATGTATTTTCAACCATGATCCGGTAGGGGGAAAAAGAAAAAAGCCCAGTTTTTGGCTGGGCTTTTTTCTTGCTGTTGGCGGAGTGGACGTCGTCCAAACTCTATTGTGGCATAGGTACTTATCTAAACCAAGTGCACAGATACCATTGCCGATACCATTTGACTGCAAAGTCTCACGCTCACCAGTACGCCAACGTTAGCCAACGAAGGCTGTCGAATTACTTTTTTGCCCCGTTGCCGCCCGATGGGCACCTCCGAAGCGGCCGTTGGATGCGACGTCTGATTTCTGAGTTTCGCTTCTACAAACCGGTCGTTGACAAAATCGTGCTCCCGGCCATGACCAGTCATAGCGACCAACAAAAATACCTTGGGGCGAACGGCAGGTAACTCCTGCTGAAGCAGACCGTCAGTGCCGCAACCCACCCGACTCTTGCTCGGCCTTATGGAAAGCTTTCCATAAGGCCGAGCAAGAGTCAGAGGTTATTCGTGATTTGCCGCGATTACTTATCCGCTGAGTAAACTAATTGACGCTGATGCTTCACCGCCAGTAAGACGCCTTTTTGCGTCAGCGTTCGGTGCAGACGATCAAGCTGGGGATTGAAACGGCCGAGTACAGCCATCTCCCGGTATGGTATACCCGCTGCAAACCGATCCTTCAACCAGAGTGCGAGATGCTCTGCTTCTTGCGCACTGTCTGCCAGACGCCGAACTTCTGGCATTTGCCCGGTGCGTCCGCCGAACTCAGGATGAACCACTGGGATTTCTTCGGTGCCGCTGGATTCATCCATGTAGGCGGACAGAAACTGGTAAGAGAAACCAAGCGCCTCGACCGTATTACGATAATTCACCTTGAGAATGGTGGTGCGCCCTTTCGCCTCGATCCCTAAGCTGGACCAAGAGGCTGCGCGACGTTTTCGCTTGCCGTAAATGTTCTGCGCATCATCGTAGAGCAAGAGCAGCGAGTTGGTTTCCGGATCGATCATCTGCACCAAAAGCTTGAACCACTCTGGTTCAAAGTCATGCCCCTCGTCGATCAGTACAGCCGAATACTGTGCTCGCGGTACACGATTACTTTCGGCTCCGGCGATAACCGCTTCGACCTGTTTCTCGTAAATCGCTCGGGCATCCTTGGGCAGATCAAGCTGGTACAGAGTGCACATATCTTTGCACCAACCGTGAAAATGGCGCACATGCACACTATCGCCCGTCCCTCGTTCGGCCAGCATGGCCTTGAGTTTTGCCGCCAGCGTCTTGTTGTAACAGAGCACCAGAATCGGCTTGGTCAGTTCCTGTTGATGCAGATGCTGGCAGCGGTAAGCCAGCAAAAGTGTTTTGCCCGAACCCGCAACACCGTGAATGATGCGGTGGCCTTCGCCAAGGTTACGGGCCACTTTCTCCTGCTCCAAATCCATTATCTTCACTACGTCCGGCAGGACTTTGGCAATCGCTTGTGCGGTATCAGGCGCATCAGCTGCCGCCGTATCAAACAGATTCCCCTGCTGAATACGGATTTCCGGGAAGAGGTGCCAACGCACGCGATCAATACGGGCCAACGAAAGAACGCCACCAAAGCTGTATTGGAACATTCCCCAAAGACGGCTCTGAATGGCTTCGGCCTCAACCGTTTCGGTGATTTCATCTTGGCAAATCACCCGGTCGCCAGGAATGGCCTGATCCAGCCCGTTTTCTTCAAACTGCTTGCGGCTGATGTTGGTCAGCACCACGCCGAAGCCCCAAGGCAACAACAGATGACCGTGGTAACGCCCCGGCTCCTGCTGGACCAGCAAGGGGTCACGCTCAAGAAGATTAGTGATCTCCATGGCGTAGCCGCGCGCTTGCTCAAGCGGGTTTGCCTTGTTAACAAGACCGTGCTCGGTGAGTAGCTGGACGGAGAAGCGATCCATCTGCCGGATCGTCGGCAACTTCCAGTCCTTGATTTCCAGCACGAGGATGCCGCGTCCGGGATGGAGGACGACATAGTCTGGACGAAACTGTTTTGGGCCGACCGGTACGTTGATCCAGACGTGGTAGTCGTCTTCTAGCTTGCGCATCAGGCAGGTGCCGAAGCGTCGCTCACCCGGCGTGAGTCTCAGGTTTTTTGAATTGAGTGCGGGAAGGAAGATAGCCATTGGCGTATACCGTATCAGGCCGCCTGCAGTGCAGTTTCGATCAGCATGGCCGACGCGCGCGACTGATGGATCCACAATTCGGTGAGGTCGGCCTTGAGGCGGTCGCGGAGGACCATCAGTTTACCGGCCACATTTACCAGACAGCATCAATCATTGGTATCGACTAGATGCGGCTTGCCCGGAATATGCTCAACAAGCTGCTCAATGCGACAGCCGAAGAAAGTACAAAGGCGGTCGAGCACGTCGGCCGTCGGGTTATAGCCTCGGTGGTTGGATAATTTTGAAAGTGTCATGCGATGAATTCCTGTTGCATTCGCAACTTCAACCATCGTAACGACCCGTCCTTCGCGAAATTCTTTTTCCGCGAGTAATTCCTTAAGCAGAAACCTTAGCATGGCGCCATCCGAGTTCAGGTGATGCGTAAATATATCAGAATAACTTGACAAGCTTCTTTACAAGTGCATAATGAGCTTGCTGTGATAGCTTTATGCTTCATTGTAATCTTAAAACAGTCAATAAAGGATGCCGTAAATGAATAATTCTACAACCCATGAATCGAACGTTTCAGTCACAATTTCACCGTGTAGGCCGACCAATCTTCCTGTCGCGCTAAAAACAACAACCTGTTCGCCGACCAACCTTGAACCCAGTCAGCGTATTGATTTGGTCTGCCGCTACGGTGCACATTTCGACGCCACCTCAAAATTTGGCGATCCGGCTTGGCGAATCGATCTGTATCGGCGAGACACCATAATTTCAGGATTCGCTCTCCAGTGCAACATTGAACGGTTCCCGGTTGTTGATGCGTTGGTTCGAATTGAGGGAATCGTCATTCTGGGTGGCGAATCGCCTTCCATTTGGGTGCGCTCGTGGGAACCGATCGAAACGCTCCCTCCTCAGGACTGCATTTTTGATACCGCGCTTCCGAACTGGATCGCCGACAGAAATATCGTGGATCGAGCCTGCGCTCTCTGGGCCAGCCTGCCCGCCGAAGATCGTCGGTTCGTCAACGCGGTCTTCCTCGATCCCCAAGTCCTGCGCGGGTTTCTTGCAGCACCGGCTTCCTGCGCCCATCATCACGCGCACGACGGTGGTTGTATTGAGCATTCGGTCCAGACCGCCGAAATGGCCGAGTCGATGGCTGCCCAATCCCCGCACCTTGATCGCGATCTTCTGGTCACGCTCGCGTTGGTCCACGACTCCGGCAAAGCGCTCGAATACGAAAAAACCCGGTCCGGACGCTGGCGCATGTCCAGTTGCGGCCGGCGGGTCGGTCACAAAGTAAGTGGCATCCGCCTCGCGAGCCTCGCCCTGTCACATTGCCCGGAGATGGCGCCGCGACGAAAGGAATCGCTCTTTCACCTGTTGTCCTGCAGTTTTGCTCCGTCATGGGTTGGACTACGGACGCCCGATATGGACGAAGCTCGGGTTTTCTCCGCAATTGACCGGCTCAGTGCCGAGGCCGGTCGCTACCCACGGATGGGCTGATATGGATAGCTTTCTTAATGCTGTTCCACCGAGACCGGTCATGACGACCACCACCCCTGAGACGTTCTCGCGCTTCCCGATAACCGACACGACCACCTCATGATGATTGAACTCGCCATTTCACCAACCAGCGCTGACGAATCCAACGGCCAAAACGAGGGCAGTTTCCGGCTCGAGGCACTGCAGGTACGTTTAGCCGCGATCCGTATCCAGTCTCAGGCAAGTCAAGGCACCGGAGAAACGGACAACTCGTCGAGTGAACAGCCGATGGTCCGGGTTTTTGATCCAACGATTAAACCACCCGAGGGGCTCAGCGCTGATCGCGATTCGAGCAAGCGGGATGAACGGATCGTCACGCTTTTGCGCGAGCGTGGGGCGCTACGTGTACTCGGGGCGGTGGCTTCGCCGACTTTGGCCGCGTCCATTGGACAACTGTATACCACGCACCCGAATTTCGGCGAGGCGGTTGACTACGTTCTGGGTGAAGAGATTTTGGCACGACAGCGCGGCGACGCGCTCTGTGGCTTGCGCCTACTCTTGCATGGCGGTGCCGGGGTCGGAAAAACCGATTTCTCTCTCACGCTCGCCAAACTGCTGGCTGTACCAGCCGAGGTTATCAGTTTTTCGGCGGCTCAAGCAGCGGCCTACCTTGCGGGCAGCGAGCAATACTGGGGAAACACCCAACCCGGTATTGTCTTCAAACAGCTGGTCCAGGGTACTCATGCGAATCCACTGTTTGTGCTCGACGAGTTGGAAAAAACCACTGATCGCTGGGGCGATCCACTGGGAGCACTTTACCAATTGCTTGAATCAAAATCTGCTGTCATTTTTTGTGACAAATCAGTCCCGTGGCTGCCCGTCGACGCATCGCGGGCTAACTGGATTGCGACCGCGAATGATCCTGAACAACTGCATCCGGCGATCCGTTCGCGATTCGTTGAAATTGAGGTGACATCACCGCCCGAGGAGGCTCTGCGCCATCTCGTTCAACGGCTTTACTCGAACCTGCTGGCCGAGTTCGCGCTGGGCGAGCGCTTTCCCAAGGAATTGACGGCGGTTCAGACCACGACACTGTTGGCGGGCAGTATCCGCGACACCAAACGGATCTTGCGCTCGGCGCTTGCGCAGGCTTTGCGCAGCGGTTCGGACGAACTTGTGTTCAAGCCCGCCACGCCGGTGGTGGCGTGTCAGCAACGTATTGGCTTTATTTGAAGGAGATTCAAGATGAGGCAAAAGATCGAGTTGCAACAAGACGTTTTTCGTTCGGGCTGTCTCTCGAACGAGAATCTCATTGAGCATCTCCAAGCGCAGTCATTTCGGCTTCGCGACATGGCATTCGACGAGTCCCACGCGAATTCGCTCGAAACCAGCGACACCGTTCCCCAACTCGATTTTAGCCTCCTGCGGTATGCGTGCGCACTCATGGTTTATCGACTGGAAGAAACGGCGAAGCATGATTGTGCACAGCTGATCGCGGAGTCGGTGCTTGATGTCACCGGCAAAGACGCTCGGCAGTGCTGGGAAAATTGGTTGGAGTCGGCACCGTGTTGGCCGCGTCTGGCGAGTGACAAATGGTCTTATGCCGTCGTGCAGGCAGCTGAAATCGTGGTTGAAAAATTGGAAGCGCTCGGTGTTGTGGCCGCCGGAGCCATGATGCATGAGTTTGGCCGGTCTTAAAATGCTGAGCCGAATTTGTTGATATATACCAAGTGCGACCTGGCGGATATAGAGAGCATGAGTTGGCAAACGCTTCAGATGTCGACTTGATCCTTGG
>JBBQAT010000002.1:0-90073 GCA_038316625.1 Burkholderiales bacterium | reverse complement strand
ATGATGCCGACAATCTCCCAATATGCATTTCTAACCCACTGAATTTAAATGAACAAATTACTGTTTCTTGAGAGCTTGTCGAAGGCCAGTGCTGGCGCGGAACCAGCGGTTCGACAAGCTCACCGCGAACGGTAATTGGTTTGCTGAAACGCAATGCTACGTGCGTCAAGGAGATACCCGTTTTGCATTAATTTACAGCCTCTCAGTCAATCGCCGCGAGGATGGCTTTGAGCAAGCGCCAGCAACGTTCGACCGACTCCACCTCAACGGCTTCACCGGGTGCGTGAGCGCCGTGAATCGTCGGCCCGAAAGACACCATGTCCAACCCCGGATACTTGCCGCCGATGATGCCGCACTCCAGTCCGGCGTGAATCACCTGGGTCTTCGACTCACCGCCAAAGGTTTCGCGAAAAACCGACTGGCAGACGGCGAGCACGGGCGAAGCGGGGTTAGGCGCCCAGCCCGGATAGTGGCCCGCCTGTTCGGCCACCGTACCGGATAGCGCAAACAGGCTGACGATCTCGTCGGCGAGTTCCTGTCCGGCGCTATCGACCAGCGAGCGGACCATGAAGTTGCACGTACCGGATTCGGGGCTCAACTGGACAACACCGAGGTTATCCGACGTTTCGACCACGCCCGGAACCAGTACACTCATGCGCCGTACGCCCTGTGGCGCGGCATGCAGCGAGGCCAGCCAGAGCGCTTGTTCGGCGACGCTCATCACGTTGGCCACTGCGCAGGGACTAGCTGAAACGCTCACTTTTTCATCGACACCCGCCAGCTCGCTGCGGAACACGAGTTGCAGCTCGGCCAGCACCTCGCCGAGCGCCGGAACCGCTTCGACCGGCAGTACCAGCGTGGCCACCGCTTCGCGCGGCAGGGCATTTCTCGCTGTGCCGCCATGAAGGGTACCGAGCCGCATAGGCCACTGGCGCTCAAGCCGGCGCAGGACACGCACCAGAAGCTTGATCGCGTTACCACGGCCTTCATGGATATTCACGCCGGAATGGCCGCCACGCAGCCCGAGCACATCGATGCGCATCCCCGCGTAACCCTCAGGCACGGCCTCGACAACACCCGAACGATGCACACTCACATCAATGCCGCCTGCGCAGCCGAGATAGAACTCGCCCCACTCCTCGGTATCCAGGTTCAGCATCAGCTGGCCCTGCAAGACACCCGGAGCCAGTCCGCGTACACCACCCATGCCGGACTCTTCATCGACGGTCAACAACGCCTCGATCGGGCCATGCACCAGGCGGTTGTCCTCCAGAACGGCCAGCATCAGCGCCACGCCAATGCCGTTGTCAGCACCCAGCGTCGTTCCCTCTGCGACCAGCCAGCCGTCGCGCAGAACAGGCGTTATTGGATCACGCGTGAAATCATGCGGCGTATCCGCATTATTCTGGCACACCATGTCCAGGTGCGACTGCAGCACAACGCCGGGAGATGACTCACGCCCGGCGCTGGCCGGCTTGCGTATGATCAGGTTGCCGACCGTGTCGACCGAAGTCGCCAGCCCGCGCGCCTCCGCCCAGCTCTTCAAATGCTCACGTAAACGAGCTTCGCCCTTGGACGGGCGGGGAATGGCGCATAGGGTCGCGAAATGCGCCCAGACGGAGGCGGGCTGCAGATCGTTGAATACGGGAGGAAGCATTATTGAGGTCATAGGATTCACGTTGATAAAGCATCAAAAAGGCTGAGGAGAAACCAGCCACTCAATTCATACAACGAACAAGTCTACCGCCAACGGCATGGACGAAGCGAATCTGATTAACGAAGGCATGCCCGGCCACAAAAGAAAACGGCACAAACTCACGAAGGAGTTTGTGCCGTTTTCAGAACGACGTGGAGGTGGATCAGGCAGCCGGTTTGCTTCGACGACGACTCAGACCAAGCCCGGCGAGCGCGATGCCGAACAGGGCAAGACTCATCGGTTCGGGCACAAAACCTAAGGGTGGATCAGCGGATATCACGTCGTTGCCACACTGCATCGTCCACTGCACATCGAAGGGAGTATTCCAGTACTGCTTGTCAAAGAGACTCAGATCGATTGACGCTTCATAGGCGTAGTGCGTATCCGCCAAATATTGGCCGTATCCTTTAAATGGCCCGCTGATCTCCAGCGCACCAGCACCGACGTTCACACCCTTGCCATCCAGGATCGATACGGCGTTCTTTCCGCTGGCATAAGGAGTCCCCTTGCCGGGGAAAAGACCAAGCTTCAAATCGCTCGAACCAATCTTGAAGAGACTACCCTTGTATGCACCCGTCGTTTTCAGACCGTATTCAAATGTACCGTTGCGGCCGAAGTCGATCAGGAAATCACCCGGTGCGTATGTGTTGTTGCCATTAACCATTGCCGGATTGTGCCCGGTGATCAATGCCAAATATAGCTTGGTGCTATCGAAATCTACGTACAGCGCTTCAGCGTCATAGGCTTGACCGCCCACGCCGGGATTGACGAATTGACTGGCACCTCCGGTCGAATCCAGATCAATGGTTTTCCCTTTGATTGGCTTGCTTGTCGTGAAATTGGTTTGGACACCCCAATCGCCCAGATTACCGTCGATGTTATAAGCTGCAGCGGGCAACGCCACGAGGGCAGCGAGAGTTGCAGTCAGTGTGCGAAGAAGCATGATTTGAAGACTCCAGTGAATGGTAGTGCTTCAAAAGCAGTTATCGTGCCATAGCTGAATTCACTCAACAAATCACTAGTACGAAAGTCATAGTGTAAATTTTCCCGACAAGCTCGCCTTCGGCAGAAAACGTGAAATAGTTCCGCTTCTGACCAGCAAGCGTGAACTAATTCACGGAAATGCACCGAATTTCTCTGCGTTTCCCGACCTTCCCCCGTGAAGTCATGGCCGTTGGCATATTTTCTGTGGAAAGTATTCCGACACTCGAAACGCCCGTCAAATGGCGATCTGCAAAGACATGCTCTGGAAGCCGCATGTTCATTGGGCTCCAGAGCACCTTTCTGAAGATGCCCGTATCGACTGCCTTACAGGCCGGATTATAGAAACATCCCGCCGGATGCCTCGATGCGTTGTCCGTTGATCCAGCGGTTATCCTCGGATAGCAGCGAGGCAATCATGCCGCCGATATCGTCCGGCAAGCCGACGCGTCCGAGTGCCGTCTGACTGGCGACGAAAGCGTTGAGCTGTGCGTTGTCGCGCACCGCGCCACCGCCGAAGTCGGTTTCGATGGCACCCGGTGCGACCACATTGACCGCGATGCCACGCGCGCCGAGTTCCTTGGCCTGATAGCGCGTCAGCACTTCCATGGCACCCTTCATCGCGCCATAGGCGGCGTAACCCGGCAGGGCAAAGCGGGCCAGGCCACTCGACAAGTTGACGATGCGCCCGCCATCGGCGATCAGCGGCAACAGGGTCTGGGTCAGGAAGAACGGACCTTTGAAATGGATGTTCACCAGTTCGTCGAACTGCGCTTCGGTCGTTTCAGCAAAGGAGGCATGAATGCCGATGCCGGCGTTATTGACCAGAAAGTCGAACTGTTCGCGCTGCCAGTGCATTGCCAGCGCCGTTTTGACTTCGCCGGCGAAGGCGGCGAAGCGCTTGCTCTCCGCCACGTCCAACTGCAAGGCGATGGCGCGACCACCCAGTGCGGCAATCTCGGCCACCGCACTTTCGGCTTCGGCGCGTTGGCTGCGGTAGGTGAGAATCACATCCACGCCCTTGCGCGCCAGATGTAAAGCGGCATTGCGGCCAAGACCCCGGCTACCGCCGGTGATGAGTGCGATTTTCCTGTTCGTTGAGTCCATGGTCTTCTCCATTAGGGAATTGGGCGCTGAGTCGTTCCGCGCATGAGGTGCGAACAAATAGTATTGGATAGTAAAAAAACGATAAATACTGTAATTTTGTTTAAACTGTTCGCCTCAACAGAACAATCGAGGCGATATGAATCAACTGGACGCCATGCAGGTTTTTGTGCGCGTCGCCGATCTGGCCAGCTTTACGCAGGCGGCCGACAGCATGGGCCTACCCAAGGCGAGCGTCTCGGCGGCGGTTCAGCAACTGGAAGGCATGCTCGGCACCCGCTTGCTGCACCGCACCACGCGCAAGGTGCAAATGACGCAGGATGGCCAGGTGTTCTACGAACGCTGCAAGGATGTATTGGCTGATGTCGAAGAAATGCAGACGCTGTTCCGCAGCGACCCGGCCAGTCTGCGCGGTCGCTTGCGCGTGGATATGCCATTGGGCGTGGCGCGAGATGTGGTGCTGCCGAATCTGTCGGAATTCCTGCGCGCGCATCCTGATCTGGAAATCGAGCTGTCCAGCACTGACCGGCGTGTCGACCTGGTGCGTGAAGGCTTTGACTGTGTGCTGCGTGTCGGCAGCCTGAGCGACTCCAGCCTGATCGCCCGCCCGCTCGGTGAATACCGCCTGATCAATTGCGCCAGCCCCGCCTATCTGGCGCACAACGGGACGCCGACCACGCTGACGGACCTGGCCACGCACCGGCTGGTGCATTACGTGCCAACCCTCGGTGCCCGCTCGCCCGGCTTCGAGTACGTCGACCCCGCCGATCCTGCCCGTCAGGTTTCCCTGCCGATGGCCGGTGCCCTGACCGTCAATAATTCCGTCAGCTATCTGGGTGCCTGCCTGGCCGGGCTGGGAATCATCCAAACCCCCGAATCCGCTTTGCGTCCTTATCTCAGTAGCGGGCAACTCATGGAAATTTTGCCCGATTTCTGTCCCGCGCCGATGCCGGTGTGGCTGATCTACCCCAACCGCCGCCAGTTGCCGCGCCGCGTTCAGGTATTCATGGCGTGGTTCGAGCAACTGATGCAGGCACGGCTGGAGAATGTGGGGAATGCACCGCCTTTGACCGATTCGCAAAAGCGGCGAACTTCCGCCGTGCATCGACGGGAAGCGCGGGTAGTGGACGGCCGCGCTCCGTAACCCGTCGTCAATCCAGCGTCGCGCCCGTTTCCTTGGCCACCTTGCCCCACTTGATCCCTTCTGACTTGACGAAAGCCGCGAAATTCTCCGGCGTGTCGCCAACGTAATCCGATCCGGTATCGGTGAGCACCTTCTGGAACTCCGGCGTCTTCATGAACTTGAGCACGGCTTCGCTGATCTTGGCGACAATTTCCTTCGGCGTCTTCGCCGGCGCGAAGAAGCCATACCAGCCGTAGGACTCGACGCCGGCCAATCCCGCTTCAGCAAAAGTCGGCACATCAGGCAACTGCGGCGAACGCTTGACGCCGCTGACGGCGATGGCGCGCACCTTGCCGGCCTTGATCTGCGGGATGATGGCGATGGTCGTGTCGAACATCATCGGCACGTGACCACCCATCAGGTCGGCAATTGCCGGTGCCGAGCCTTTGTAGGGAATGTGGACCATTTCAAGCTTGGCCGTGGTGCGGAACAACTCGCCGGTCATGTGCTGCGGCGTTCCGTTTCCGGCCGACGCCCACGCCGCCTTTCCGTCCTGCGACTTGATCCAGGCCAGCAACTCCTGCAGGTTCTTCGCCGGCACCTCTGGATTGACAGCCAGCACCAGCGGCACGCGCAGCATGTTGGTCACCGGGGCCAGTTCCTTCTGCGGATCGTAGGTCATCTTGGTATACACGTGCGGGTTGATGACGATCGGACCGCCCGAAGTGATCAGCAGCGTGTGACCGTCGGGCGTCGATCGGGCCGCGAACTCGCTGCCAATGTTGCCGCCGGCGCCGCCACGGTTGTCGATGATGAAGGGCTTACCGAACTCTTCTGACAAACCCTTTGCCGTTGGCCGCGCGACGATGTCCGACGGCCCGCCCGGCGGCCACGGCACGATGATCGTCACGGTTTTTGAAGGCCAGGTCTGCGCCGTCGCCGCCGTACACAACACGAGGCACAACGCCCCCATCCAGCACTTCGTTCGGCCAAACAATTTCATGGCATCATCTCCTCAAGTGGTTGTGAATTTGATCGACGGGCACGCCGACAAAGCTGAGTCTAGAGTAATGGCGTCTTTGAATCAACGCACACTCTTGAACAGCGCATGGATAGTCACTCTTCGAACACTGCGCCTGAAGATGCCCGTATTCATTGGCCTTCAGGCCGGCTCATCGGTGCGAGCGCCGCCTGACTGGCCTCCCGGCGCGCGCCGAGCAGTCGGCCAAGCCGGACCTTTCCCGCCCACCACAGCCGCATGCCCAGCAACCCGGCCACCACCGCCGCATAGAGGCTGACGGTGCCAAAATCATTCTTGCCGGCCTTGTGCCACCAGTAGTGCAGAATCGCCGCGATGGCGATGAGATAAACCAGCCGGTGCAGCCGCACCCAGTTAGCCCCGAGCCGACGCATCATGCCCTTGGTCGAGGTCGCTGCGAGCGGCATGAGTAGAACGAAGGCGGTGAAGCCGGCCGCGATGAATGGACGCTTGAGCACATCCTTCCACAGTTCGGCCACATCAAAACCGTGGTCGATCCAGAGCCACAGCGAAAAGTGCAGCGCGGCGTAGAAGAAGCAGTACAGGCCGAGCATGCGGCGGAACTTCATCCATTGCGGCTTGCCGGTCAGTCGGCGCAACGGCGTCATCGACAACGACAGACACAGGAAAACCAGCGCCCAGGTGCCGGTCGAGCGGGTGACGAACTCGAGCGGATTGGCGGTCAGCCCGTCGTTAAAGCCCAGCCAGACCAGACGCAGTAGCGGCAACAAGCCGGCCAGGAAAACCGTCAGGCGCAACAACGTAAATACCTGCAGGGTCACGTTCAGAAGAATTTCTTCAGATCCATGCCGGTGTACAGCGACGCGACCTGTGCAGCGTAACCGTTGAATGGCAGCGTCTTGCGCTTGGGCGGGAAGAGCTTGCCACCGCCATCGCCGATGCGCTGCTCGCTGGACTGGCTCCAGCGCGGGTGATCGACGTCCGGATTGACGTTCGAGTAGAAGCCGTATTCCTGCGGCGCGGCGAGGTGCCAGCTGGTCTTCGGCTCGGTTTCGGTAAAGCGGATGCGGACAATCGATTTGGCGCTTTTGAAGCCGTATTTCCATGGCACGACGAGGCGCACCGGCGCGCCGTTCTGTTTGGGCAACACTTCACCATAGAGGCCGAAGGTCAGGAGCGTCAGCGGATTCATTGCCTCGTCCATGCGCAGGCCTTCAACGTACGGCCAGTCGAGCGCTGGAATGGACAGTCCCGGCATCTGCTTCTTGTCAGCCAGCGTGATGAATTCAATGTATTTGGCACCGCCGGTCGGCTCGACGCGCTTGATCAGCTCCGCCAGCGACACGCCGATCCACGGAATGACCATCGACCAGCCTTCGACACAACGCATGCGGTAGATACGTTCTTCGAGCGGGGCGAGCTTGAGCAATTCGTCGATGTCGTAAACCTTGGGATTTTTGACGAGGCCTTCAACCGCTACCGTCCACGGCCGGGTAATCAGCGATCCGGCATTTTTCGCCGGATCAGCCTTGTCGGTACCGAATTCGTAGAAATTGTTGTAGGTCGTGACGTCCTTGTACGAGGTCAGCTTTTCATCCAGGACGAATTGCGGATTGGTTTTTGAACCCAGCTTGACGCTGCCGGCGTTGGGCGAGGCCGTTTCGGCAAAGGCACTGCGCGCAAACAGCGGGGAGAACGCGGCACCAAAGGCCCCGGCCGCAGCGGCACGGATCAGTGTGCGGCGTTGCTCGAACACTTGACGCGGCGTGATCTCGCTGGAGGCAATCGGGGATCCAAGTTCGGCAAGACGGTTCATATCCACTCTCCATTCGGCAGGGCCTGATTGCGAAACGCAAACATGACTCCCGTGAAAGATCATGCGCAACCCAAAAGGTTCCGTCCTGACTCGGCCGAAACATTGATCATTGACGCCATCGCGCCCGTCCCATAGCATGCGCCAACACATCCAACCCGAGGCTTTCCGCCATGAACCCTAAACTGCTCCTGCCTCTTGCTCTAGCCCTATCCCTGTTCGCCGCGCCCGCCCTGGCTGAAAAAATCGGCTGCGTCACCACGGAGTGGAAGCTGATCGGCTCCAATCACAAGGTCTGCGTCGAATCCTTTGGCGATCCCAAAATTCCCGGCGTCACCTGTCACGTCAGCCAGGCGCGGACAGGCGGCGTCGCCGGCAGCTTCGGCCTGGCGCAGGACCCGTCGCAGTTCTCGCTGGCGTGCCGACAGACCGGCCCGATCACCCTTCCGGAAAAGATGCCAAAGGAAGCGACCGTGTTCAGCGAGGACACGTCCATCTTCTTCAAGGAAACCCGCGTCCTCCGACTGTGGGACGAAGCCAATCGCACGCTCGTCTATCTGGCCATTAGCCGAAAACTGATCGATGGTGCCCCGGCCAACAGTATCTCGACGGTGCCGGTCATGCCCTGGGGCACGCGCTAAACCGCGTCTGTCCGGCGCTTTTTCATGAGCGCCTTGGCTTCGTACATGCGTCGATCAGCGGCGCGAATCGCGTCGTCAAGCAGTTCGTTTTCGTCACGGCGGACGACGTAGCCCACCGCCGCGCTCAGCGGAATGTCCTCGCCGTCGAGAACGGGATGCCCGGTTTCCTGGCAACGTGCCTTTAACAAGTCAACGGCCGCGACGACCTGCTCTTCCGACGTGCTGTTGAGAACGACCAGGAATTCGTCGCCGCCGATGCGGAAGAGGTTCCCGCCAGGAAAGCATTCGCGCAGCACGGTGGCGAAACGAACCAGCAGCGCATCGCCGGACGCATGGCCGTAGCTGTCGTTGACACGCTTCAGGTTATTAAGATCGGCCATCAGAATGGCCTGCGGACAGCGGCCCCTCTGCAACTCGTCGGACCTGTGGCTGAAGCAATTGCGGTTGTGAAAGCCGGTCAGCGCATCCGTGTAGAGCAGCTGTTCGCGCTCCTTCAGGAACACCGTTTGCGCCTTCTGATCGGCCAGCGAAACAACGATCTTGACGGTCACGAACAAAATGGCAACCAGTGCGACCAGCAGGCCGATAACAATCACCACCAGTTGGCGGCTTTCCTCGTTGCGTAAGGTCGGCACACTTTGGATGCCGGCGTACTTCATGTCCTCGAATTTGATCAGCGTAAGCACCTTGTCCATGATCGCGGCCAGTTCGGGCTGGTTGCGATTAACGCCAAAATAGACGAAGGAATCCTTCGACGTATTTCCGCGTTTGACCAGATCGGTATAACCCAGGCCGTTGATGTAGAACTCGACCACCGTTGGGTTCTCGATGAGGTAGTCCACATCGCCACGACGCAACAGGCGCAGTGATTCCAGGATATCGCGGGTTTTTACGATACGAGCGCGCTTGAGATTCTTGAGCAGGTATTCCTCGTGCCAGAAACCGTCGATCACGGCGACTCGCTTGTCGTCCAGCCCGTAGACGTCCTGCACGGGCGGACTCGTCTTCTGGCCGATGATGATGTCACGCTCGGTACTGATTGGGCGTGGGTAGAGAAAATACTGTTGCCGGTCATCGGTCTTGGCGATGTTCACCACGTCGATTGAGCCGGTTCGTGCTTTCTCGTAGACCTCGGCAAACGGGCCGTGCTCAACCTTGAACCGAATGCCGATGATGTCTGAAATGCGCTTCAGCGTCTCACCGGCGATCCCTTTGTATTGACCATCCTGGTACAGGTCGAACGGCAGATAATCATCGGCGACGCCAACCACCGCCTCGCCCTTCTGCTCCAGCCAGTTCAGCTCGCCCTCGGTCAGACGCAGTACTTTCCGGCTATAGATGCGTGCGGCGGAATGCTGAATGGTCTGAATTTTCGCCTGCCGCTGCTCAACGTACTTGTTGATGAGGCCGCCCAGCAGCACCTGCTCCTTGAGGACGGCAAAGGTCATCTCCGAGGTAATCGATTGAAGCTCGGCGATCATCGTCAGAGCAGGATAGTTGAACAGGAATTCGTTCTCGACCCCGCCGCCCGAGGTAATGAAGCCATCCACAGCGCCGGAAACCAGCGCCTTCAACCCCTGCTCCTGTTCGGAAAACTCGACGGTCTGGTAGTGAATATTGGGATATTCTTTTGGTAGTTGCCGACTGACGAAATCGTTGGCAAGGAAGCCGACCCGCCGGCCATCCAGATCGCCAAGCGTTTGCACCGACGAATCCTTGCGCGCGAAAACCACGTAGGGGTAACGCAAGGCCGGTCGGGTGAAGGCCATCATCCGCTCGCGTTCCGGCGTCGGATTGGCACCGTAGAGAATGTCGATCTTTCCGTTCACGAAACGGCTGTAGGCATCATCCCAGCCCGCCACATCGGCCAGCACAAGACGGACGCCGAGCTCTTTCTGCATTTCAGCCAGCAAGGCCGGCAGCAAACCGGTTCGGACGCCCCGGAAATCGAAGACATCCATCCCGGAATACGGGTCGAATCCGACCGTGAACGTCTGCTCGCGATGCGTGGCGACCCAGGCTTTTTCTTCCGGGCTCAAGCTCAACGAAGACACGTCCGCGCGAACGACAGCGGATGAAGCCAGCAGGCACAGCAGCCCAAAAAGCAGGTAGCGCTTCAGCATTAAGCACAGCAGATCCGGCAAACCAATCGCCATCATCGAAGGTCCATCAACGTGAAAAGGAAGTATCCGTGCCGACGGTGTGCAAGTCAATTCAACATCATCATGCCCCCATGCCGTGCAGACCAACAGCCATGCGGACCTCGCGACAATCGCTGCTGAAGATGCCCGTATTCATTGGCCTGCAGCGATGCGCCGCCTGAACCACCCCAGGAGCTTATTGCCGTAACCGTAAGCATATCAGCATGTTAAGCTGCTCAATTAAACCCAAACCCACACCTCTCACTGGAGACGAAAATGCCTGGACTTCTGCCCAATGTCGATCCCGACGGCCTGCTTGAATATTCCGTGGTGTATACCGACCGCGCGCTCAATCACATGTCAGCGAGCTTTCAGGGGGTGATGAAAGACATCTCGGCCACGCTCAAGCAGGTCTACAAAGCAAAATCGGCGATCATCGTTCCCGGCAGCGGCACCTTCGGCATGGAAGCCGTCGCCCGCCAGTTCGCCAATGACAAGAAATGCCTGATCATCCGCAACGGCTGGTTCAGCTACCGCTGGACGCAGATTTTTGACGCCGGCAAGATCCCCGCCGAATCAACCGTATTAAAAGCCCGCCCGGTTGAAGAAGGCAAGCAGGCCGCCTTTGCGCCAGCGCCCATCGAAGAAGTCGTGGCCGCTATCAAGCAGCAAAAGCTGGACCTGGTTTTCGCCGCCCACGTCGAAACCGCCTCCGGAATGATCCTGCCCGACGCTTACCTGCGCGCCGTCGGCGACGCCGTGCACGCCGTCGGCGGTTTGTTCGTACTCGACTGCATCGCCTCCGGGACGATCTGGGTCGACATGATCGCCAACAACGTTGACATCCTGATCAGCGCCCCGCAGAAGGGTTGGAGCGGCCCGGCTTGCTGCGCCCTGGTCATGCTCGGCGAAGAAGCACGCGCTCGAATCGACGCCACGACCAGCAGCAGCTTTGCCTGCGATCTGCGCAAATGGTTGCAGATCATGGAAACCTACGAAAACGGTGGTCACGCCTACCACGCCACGATGCCCACCGACGCCCTCACCGTGCTGCGCAACGTCATGAAAGAAACCGAAAACTACGGCTTCGAAAAAGTACGCGCCGAACAACAGGAACTCGGCGACAAGGTCCGCGCCCTGCTCGTCCGTAAAGGCTTCAAAAGCGTCGCCGCCGAAGGATTCCAGGCACCAGGCGTGGTCGTCAGCTATACCGACGATCCTGAAATCCACAACGGCAAGAAATTCCTCGGTCTAGGCCTGCAAACCGCCGCGGGCGTTCCGCTGCAATGCGACGAACCGGCAGACTACAGGAGTTTTCGGATTGGATTGTTTGGGCTGGACAAACTGCACAATATCCAGCGGACGGTGCAGAACCTTCAACAGGCGTTGAGCCAAATCAAACAGTAAGGTTTAGGCATTTCTCATTACCAGATGCTCTTCGCGACTAACCGGCCATGAAAAAACATCCGCGCTGACATCATGTTGTAAACAAAAAAAACGGCGACCTCCTGGTCGCCGTTTCTATTATTGGCAATACACTATTTTTTCACAGTTTTGCGACGGCGCAGAGCGCTCATTCCAACCAATGCCAAGCCTGCCAAGGCAAGCGTTGCAGGCTCAGGAACGTTGTTGTCACAAGGCGGCATGCCAGGTACGCCACACACCGGCGTCAGGTCCTGATTGAACCAAGTCTTGTGGAAGGCAACCACGCGGTTCAGACCAGCCGTATTCGATCCTTCAAGCACAACCCCGTCACCCAAGGCACCATTACCGAAACCCACAGCCGCGGTCGTACTGGTTTGAGTAACTTCCCAAGGCATGTCAAGCCAGAAAAAACCAATCGCCCCCTCACCAGGTGCTGGCGTATAGCTGGGGCCACGCACGATCATCTGGAAGGTGTTAAGCAGATTTCCCAGCTCACTATAGCGACCCACGTTATCCCAAGTCAGGATCGTCTGATTTGCCATTTGACGCATGTGCAGGACCCCACTAGCAGCAGCGCGCGTATCGACGTCACCAAACCAGATTGAGATCAAAGGTGCTGAGGCACCGAGCGGGCCGGCAGGACGGAAGGCAGAAATCCCGCTACCAAAGCTCATATTGCCGTTGTTGTTGGCGTAGAACTTGTCGTAGTTGCCGCCGAAGAACGGCAGTGTAAACCCGAAGTCGATCGGGCCGCTGTATCCATCATCGTTGCGACCGTTGACGTTCCCTGCATTATTAGCATTTCCGCCACCGGTCATCACGACAATATCGCCAATTCCACCGCCAATAATGTCGGTATACAGTTGCGTGGTGGGCGTCAGAGCCGACTGCGCAAAGGTAGTCAGGGTCGCGTGAGCCGGAGTAACGAACGCAGCGAGCATTACCGCAGCTATCTGAGCGTACTGTTTAATTTTCATATTTATCTCCTGGTAAGAAATCGAGAAGCTTCTCATAGGCACTGGAAGCCCTGTTTAAAACAAAGCACAATTAATGCCATTTCTTGCATCCATATGATTTATATTCGTTTTAATAAAAAACCTGCAGAAACAGCAAGAGTTTGTGTAAATTTATTCGACACGGAAAGTTTGGAAAAGCACAGCGCAAGAAATGATCAGTTTCCCTTTTTCGTTCCATCTATCGCTATCACTCATACCGACGATCCTGAAATCCAGAGCGGCGAGAAGTCCCTTGCACAAGACCAAAAACTGCAGCAACGCGACGAATCCGCCGATGGCAGAAGCTTTCACATCGGGTTGTTCGGGTTGGACAAACTACACAATAACGAACGCACCGTTCAAAACCTTGAACAGGCACTGAACCAGATCGGGCCAGAATGCTTGGATGCATTCGGTCGCGGACATGAAAATAACTTACAAGCGGACCGCATTGATCGCCTTACAAATCCTTACAACTTCTTGATATCAAAACTGGCCACATTTCCCATACACTTTGTTTGCGAGTTGATCGCTGGATTCCTTCCACAACCAATTACGGAGAATTGACCATGACCAAGAAAAAAGGCAAGGGCAAGAAAAAAGCCTAACTCGGATTACAGACAGGCTCTGCCTGTTTCACGAGCAAAATGAAAGCAGACGCAAGTCTGCTTTCTTGTTTTCCATGCCCGTTATTTGCCACAATGCCGGCATCCTGCAAAATGAATGCTTCAATGCCCGCTCCCTTCCCGCCACGTCACTTTTTCCGCTTCCTGATCGGCTCGGCGATGTTGGCCATGCTGGCGATGATTCTGATCCAGGAATTTTGTGGCGCGGCGACCACCTGGCTGGTCATCCGCATCGCCCACGACATTACCGAAGAAAGCATCTCGGCCGGGCATTTTGGCTGGATCGTCGTGGCGCAGACGGTGTCTTATCTGGCCGGAGCGGTGAGCTGGATCTTTGCCGAGCGCGCGGGATTTGGGGCCTACTCGCGCTACATGTTGCACTTCGCTCGCCAGAACCGTTTTCAGACGGCCTTGCTGGGCGATACGACGGCACGCGAACAGACCGAACCTTTCCTCACCAGCGAAACCTTTCACACTTGCTTCGAACTGATCTATACCCTGCAGTTTCACCTGCGCTTGTTTTTTCAGTTGCTGTTCAACTCGCTGGTGCTCGGCGTGGAAATCGACGCCGGTCTGCCGCTAGCCTTTGCCGCCGCTTTCGTCGTACTGGCGGCCCTGCAGTGGTTCCTCCGCAAGCCGCTGGCGGCGGCCTATCTGCACAATCAGCGCATGACCAACCGCATGACAGCGCGCACTTACAGCGCCTGGGACAACATCTTCAGCGGCAATCGTTATAACTTCAGCTTCTGGCATCGCGACTTCCGGCAGCGCCTGAACGAAGCGCTGGCCGCGCAAGTCCGCGCCATCCTGTTACGCGAAGGCTGGAGCGCCATCAGTGGTCTGATCGCGCTGGTGTTGGTGTTATCGACCACGGCCTGGATCGCGGTACAGGACTCGGGAAACATCGCGCTTCTGATCGCCCTTGCCGCCACGCTCCCCCGACAGATCGAGATGACGCTGGACATGCACCAGCTGACCATCGGCTTTACCGACCTGTTGGCCGTATGGACGCGCATCAAGGGCGTTTGCGAGCACATTCAGCCGCTGCCGGATGCCGGCTTTGTCGACCGAATTGGTTTTGGGCGCGTCGTACTCAAGGAAGGCGAACACGAACATACGTGCTCCTCGCTGGCTGATGCCGTGCGCCACACGCTGGCTGCGCCGCGCGGCCTGATCACCGTGCGTGGTGGCAACGGCAGCGGCAAGTCGACCTTGCTGGCGGCACTCAAGGCACAGTTGCATGGCAAGGCCTATTACTGGCCGACACAGGACCGACTGGCTTTCGCGTTCAATTCCGGCAATATAACGCCCGCGATAAGCGATGAAGAAGAAGCCGACGATGCTGATCAAATCAGCGCAGCGGAAGAGGCCGCGCAGAAAAAAGGCTACTCGTCGGGAGAACGACAATTGCAGGTCTTGCGCGAAATTGTAACCAACACAGCCTACCCGGTTTACCTGCTTGACGAGTGGGACGCCAACCTTGATGCCGCCAACCGCGCAGCGGCTATCGCACTGGTTGAGGAACTTGCACAAAGGGCGCGGGTCATTGAGATCTCTCACCGGGACAAAGTGTGACCCGATCATGCCCAATTTCCAACGTGCTGTCGCCCGAGCGTTTCTCTTTGCTCTGCTGATCTGCAGTTATGGGTCGTTCGCGGCCGACCCGGCGATCAACGTAGCCATCGAAAAGCGTGGTGATGCCTTCATCGTGGACACCACCGTGGATTTTGCCGTGCCTTTGCCTACGGCTTGGGACGTCCTCACCGACTTCAACAACATGGTCGGTATCCTGAGCAATCTCACGTCGAGCAAGATCACGGGCCGAAAAGGCAATACCCTGATTGTGGAGCAGGAGGGAAAGGCCAGGTACGGAATATTTTCCTACTCGTTCGCCTCCGAACGCGAAATCCGGCTTGAACCGATGAAGCGGATTCTAGCCCGACAGCTTTCCGGAAATGCCAAGCGCTTTGCCAGTGAACTGGAGCTATCTCAAACGGGAAATGGCACTCAGGCCCACTATCATGCCGAAGTAACACCGGATTCGGGCTTTGCCCGGAGTTTCGGCGGCCCATTCATCAAGCACGAGATCGAAGAACAATTCACGTCGATGGGTGCGGAAATGCTCAGGCGCAAGCCTCTGTAATCAAATCACGCCCGAACCGCAGGCTGCCCTGCGCAAGCGGTCGGCGACGGCCGCCCAACCTGGTGCTGCGGAAATAGCCTCGACCACGATCAGATCGTTGCCGGCCTGATCGAGTTCGCGCAGCGCGGCATACAGACCACGCGCGTAGCCTTCCGGTTCGTCCGGCAACTGGCGCAAGGAGTGCGGGGGAACGAGTCCTGGCTGTCTGGTATGCGCGAGCAGACCGAAGCATTTCCCGTTTTCCTTCAGACTTCGCAACACGTCCGACAATTGCGCATTCGCCACGACACGCATCGGCGTCAGCGGCGCGTAATGGGCATCGAGCGAGCCCGAAACGCGCGGGGCATTTCCGTCCTGCCATGCTTCAGGCAATTCGGGCAGCACACCAATAACGTCCTCGATCTGCTCCGGCGTAATGTGGCCGGGGCGCAGCAGACGTGGCGCGAGGATTCCACCTTCGCCGTCGTCACGCGAAAGATCAATGATCGTTGATTCGATGCCAACCACGCATGGCCCGCCATCGAGCACCAGCGCCACCGCATCGCCAAGTTCTTCATGCACATGAGCAGCATCCGTCGGGCTGATGCGGCCAAAGCGATTGGCCGACGGCGCGGCGATTCCACACAAACCGTTCCGCCCGCCACCAGCCTGCGCGTAGGCGCGCAACAGGTCGAGGGCAATCGGATGCGCCGGGACACGCACACCCACGGTTTCCTGCCCGCCAGTCACCGCGTAGGGTACTTCGGGGGCGCGTTTGAGGATGAGGGTCAACGGCCCCGGCCAGAAGGCCTCGGCCAGTTCCCAGGCTACGGCGGGAATATCGCGGGCCCAGCGATCAAGATGCGCGGCACCGGGCAAGTGAACGATCAATGGGTGATCGGCCGGTCGCCCCTTGGCCGCGAAAATTTTGGCTACCGCTTCCGGGTTGGCGGCATCGGCACCCAAGCCATACACCGTCTCGGTCGGGAAGGCGACCAGCTCGCCAGCCTGTAACAGTTCAACGGCTTTGGCAAAATCTTGCTTCATGTTGAAAGGCCCATTTCACCGCAGAGGCGCGAAGGCACAAAGATCGCGAAGAAGAACAAATTAGTTATCTGCATGGCGCGAACATGTATTTTCGAATTTTTTCTTTGCGCCCTTTGCGTCTTCGCACCTTTGCGGTAAATCTTTTGATCTTGAGTTCAAGGCAGATCCGGCAAAGTCTTCGACAGAACCTTCTCGGTCTGCTTGGCACGAAATTCGGTCAGTTTCTTCGCCAACTCATGATCACTCAAAGCCAGCATGGCTACCGAAAACAGGGCCGCATTGATTGCGCCGGGTTCGCCGATGGCAAAGGTCGCTACCGGAATGCCGCCGGGCATCTGCACCATGGCCAGCAGGGAATCCAAGCCCTGCAAGTGCTTGGACGGCATGGGAACGGCCAGCACCGGCAATTCGCTCTTGGCGGCCAGCACGCCGGCAAGGTGCGCTGCACCGCCTGCCGCACCGATCAGCACCTTGATGCCGCGCTCTTGGGCACTGGCCGCATAATCGAGCGCCGCTTCCGGCGTGCGATGCGCCGACAGCACTTTGGCTTCATAGGGAATATCGAACTTCTTGAAGGTCTCGGCACAGGCACGCATCACCGGCCAGTCGCTGTCCGACCCCATCACGATACCAATCAGCGGATGTTTGACCATTTTCATCTCCTCAAGTATTTGCAGCGCGCTCGGCACTTTCCAGGGTATTCGCCAGCAACATGGTGATCGTCATCGGACCGACGCCGCCGGGAACCGGCGTGATGAACGAAGCCACCTCCTTCGCCGATTCAAAATCGACATCACCACACAGCTTGCCATCGGGCATCCGGTTGATGCCAACGTCGATGACCACGGCCCCGGGCTTGACCATGTCGCCGGTGATCATCTTCGGCTTGCCGATGGCAGCGACGAGGATGTCGGCGCGCAAGCAATGCGCCTTGAGATCTTTCGTCTGCGAATGGCAAACGGTGACCGTCGCGCCAGCATGCATCAGCAGCATGGCCATCGGCTTGCCGACGATGTTCGAGCGGCCGACAACCACAGCTTCCTTACCCCTGAGACTGACACCGGCTTCTTCAAAAAATTTCATCGCACCGTACGGCGTGCAGGGAATGAAGCACGGCTGGCCCTGCATCAGGGCACCGACGTTTTCGGCACGGAAGCCATCAACATCCTTTTCTGCAGCAATCGCATCAAGCACGGCGTCGGCATCAAAATGTCTGGGCAGCGGCAACTGGACGAGGATGCCGTGAATTTTCGGGTCAGCGTTGAGCTCGGCGATCTTGTCGAGTACCACCTGCGGCGCGACATCGGGCGCATAGGCATGTTTCTCGGAGTAAAAACCGGCTTGGGCGCAGGCATTGACCTTGTTGCGCACATACACCTGCGAGGCAGCATCCTCGCCAACCAGAATTACGGCCAGACCAGGACGTACGCCCTGCGCCGCAAGTTCTTCCGCCTTTTGCTTGAAACCGGCGCGCAGCTTCTGTCCGAGCGCGTTGCCATCGAGGATTTGTGCAGTCATGGTAAGTCCCGAAAAACCGGGGAAAATCGACTTTCCCCGTTGAAAGGAGCGGGATTTTACCGCAACTCAGACAGCTTCCGTTTGTGCGGCCTGTGCGGCGGCGGCTCGACCGGCCGCGAAAGCGCGACGGTTTAGCTCGATGAGCTCAGGCTTCTTCGTCGCAAACCGCTTGAGAATGCATTGTTCCAGCACCTCCGCCGAAAACGGCAGATGGTCCGAGATCGCCCCCAGCATCACGGTATTGCCGAGCCGAATATCACCGAGCTCCTTGGCAATCGCCGAAGCGTCGAAGGAGAAAACTCGTGTTCCGGCAGCACGCACTTCGGCGACCGGATCTTCGGGATATTCGTAGAGACCGATATCGACCACTGGCGGCACCAGACGGCCGGTATTCATGAGAGCCAAGCCATTGGGGCGCAGCATGTGACGCCAACGCATGCCTTCGGCGGCTTCGAAACCGAGCAGCACGTCAGCCGTACCCGGCGTAATTTGCGGCGACAAGACCTTGGGGCCAAAGCGCAGATGCGATGAAACGACCCCGCCACGCTGCGCCATGCCGGCGACTTCGGTTTTCTTGACGTCGTGGCCGAAGGCGATGGCGGCCTCGGCCAGGATTTCAGTCGCCGTCATGACGCCCTGACCGCCAGTACCGACGACAAGAATGTTAGTAATTTTAGACATTGAATAGACCCTTTCACCACCAAGACACAAAGTACACAAAGCAACACCAAGGAAAGCATGAATCTATTGCGTTGTACCTTGGTGAAACTTGGTGACCTTGGTGACTTGGTGTTTCGCTTTAGATATTTTTCACCACATGAATCGGCATAGCCAACACATCCACCGGCACGATGGCGTCCGGCGCGCAAGGCTGCAAGCACAGGCCGCAACCAGTACAGGCCGGACTTTCGATACGCACGAATGAACGCTCGACTTCCTTGCCGCTCGGTTTAATCACCTTGTCGCGGCGCGTCACGTGAATCGCCGGACAACCAACATCGACGCAGTTTCCACAGCCCGTACATTTGTCGTCGATAACCATGAACGGCTTGCGCGGTTGATAGTGCTCGACCAGAACGCACGGCTGGTTGGTGATGATGACCGACGGTTCCGCGATCTTTGTTTCCTGACGAAGAGTCTTGAACAGAGTCGGCAGCTCATAGGGATCGACTACATGCACGCGCTCTTCGCGCACGCCCAGCGCCTTCACCAGCGTGGCGAAATCGACGCGCGGCGCATCCTCTCCGTGAATGTCACGACCAGTTCCTGGATTGCTCTGACCGCCAGTCATACCGACGGCACGATTGTCCAGCAGCAGGACGGTGACGTTGCCACGGTTATAAACGATGTCGAGCAGCCCCTGCATGCCCATGTGCAGGAAGGTCGAGTCACCGATTACGGCGACGATCTTCTTGTCCTTTTCGGACTCGGCACGTCCCTTGTCGAGACCCAGCGCCATGCCCATCGACGCGCCCATCGAGATGCAGGCATCAAGCGCGTTCCACGGCTGGCCGAAACCCAGCGTGTAGCAGCCGATATCCCCGGAAATGGTGACGTTGCGCAACTGCGCCAGTGTGTAATACACGCCGAGGTGCGGACAGGCCACGCACATTGTCGGAGGGCGCGGGAAAACCTGCATCGGCGTTGCTTTGGCGACTTCCGGCAAGGGCTCACCGAGCAGGCGGGCGATGGCCGGCTTCAGCACATTGGGCGACAGTTCACCGCTGCGTGGCAGGATATCCTTGCCACTGACAGCAATACCCTGCGCCTTGATTTCCGTTTCAATCAGCGGTTCGACTTCTTCGACGACGACCAGTTGATCGCACTGTGCGGCGAACTTGCGCACCAGTTCGAAAGGCACCGGGCAGGAGAAGCCAAGTTTCAGCACTGGCGCGTCGGGAAAACTCTCACGCACATGCATGTAGGCCGGCCCCGAAGTCACGAAACCGACACGACGGTCGCTGCCCGCCTCAAGCACATTGAGTTTCGACACTTCGGCTTCAGCGCGCAACTTGTTCTCGCGTTCGAACATCAGTGGCAGACGGCGCCCGGCAGCGCCCGGCACCATCACCCAGCGGCCCACATCCTTGGTAAATCCTGCCACCGGTTTTTCGCACCGCTCACCGACCGTTACCAAGCCCTTGACGTGACAGATACGCGTCGTCAAACGCAGAATCACCGGCGTCTGAAAGCGCTCGGAGAGTTCGAACGCGGCGAGCGTGAAATCGTGGGCTTCCTGCGAGTCGGCTGGCTCCAGCACCGGAACGTGCGCGAAACGCCCCCAGTAGCGTGAATCCTGTTCGTTTTGCGAGGACGACAGGCCGACGTCATCCGCAATGGCAATCACCAAGCCGCCCGACACCCCGGTCAGTGTCATGGTCATCAGGGCATCCGACGCAACGTTCATGCCGACATGCTTCATCGCACAAAATGAGCGGGAACCGGCCATCGCTGCGCCAAACGCCACTTCCAGCGACACCTTCTCATTGACCGACCATTCGGCATAGAGATCCGGGTAGGTCGAGATCACTTCAAGCATCTCAGTCGCTGGCGTTCCAGGATAGGCCGCTGCCACACGAACTCCAGCCTCCCAGACGGCGCGGGAAACCGCATCGTTACCAGACATCAAAAGCCGGCTCTGCGCCGGTGCGGGCGTGTTTGCCGCCCTTGCTGCTGCCACCATTATTTCCCCCTGAATCGCCGGAACTGATTGAATAGAACGAGCAAGCTGCAGATTTTATAACATTCCGACAAGCATTCAGCGAGCTCTATGGCCGAAACACCGCACCGAGGAAAATGAACCTGCTAGCGGTCATTCGCCCTGAAAAAGGGGATCACCCCCGACGACCGAGCTATCGGCAAGCAGAGTCCAGACGCGTTACTGCGGGCCAACTACTTTCACTTCACCCGCAAGCCGTGCGAGCGTTTCTTCGGAAGGCGGCGTAGCACCGGCGGCCAGACAGGCGCCCGTACCGGCGGCTATCGAAGCGCGCAGATGGACATCCCAGCCCGATTCGGGATGGTGCATCAAACTGCACAACAAGCCGGCGAGGCTGCAATCACCGGCACCGACGGTGTCCACAACCTTGATGACTGGCGGGGTGGCACGCCAGGTCTTCTCGCCGACATAAAGCGCCGCGCCTTCCGAGCCACGGGTGTAGAGGAAGGCAGCGCTCGTGTTCATCGCGCGTAGTTTGGCAAAGGCACCCTCTTCGTCGTCCGTACGGAAAAGCCCGCGCAGATCCTCTTCTGAAACCTTGATCAGGTCGGCAATAGCGACCATGCGCGCGAGGATGGGATCGTAACTCTCATCCATCGCCACACGGTAATTGGGGTCGTAGCTGATGCGTACGCCCAGCGTTTTGAGCCGTTCGGCCAGGTTGACCAGCCGTTCTGCAAGCGGTTGGCGAGCCAGACTGATGCCACCGAAATGCGCCCAGCGTGCGCCACCCTCCCAGCCTTGCGGCAGGGCATTGACATCGAAATGCAGGTCGGCGCTGTCGTCACCGACAAAGAAATATTTCGGTGGCTGCGTTTCATGAACGATGGCCAGCAGCGGTGATTTGTTGTGGCGTTGTAAAAAACGCAGGTCAAGCTTGGCATTGACGCTGGTTCGCCACAGATCGTCGCCAAAACAGTCCTGGCTGATGGCACCGCCAAAGGCGCTCGGCACACCGAAACAGGCCATGACCTGGGCGACGTTCCACGGCGCGCCGCCGGGGATGCTCGCCCAGCGCGCCGCATCCAGCCGGATCATGTCGGTCAGCGCTTCGCCGAAGGAAATAAACTGGGGAAAACCAGTCATCACACTCTCTCCTTAAGTTCATTCATGGCGCGCAGTACGTCAAAGCTGGCACCGATATTGTGGTAGTCGACCTTGCCTGCGGGGCTCTTTTCGCGGGTGTGGTTGAGGTTGGCCGGATCAAGGATGCGGAACCAGGCACCCTGTTCATGATCGACAAAATACTGCCAGCAATAGGCCCAGATTTTGTCGTACCAATCCCAGTATTCCGGATTGCCGGTGCGAGTCGCAAGTAGCGCGGCGGCGGCGAAGGATTCAGCCTGCACCCAGTGGTACTTGTCGCCATCGCAAACGCTGCCATCGGGCGCAAAGCCGTAGTGCAATCCGCCATGTTCGGCGTCCCAGGAATGCTTGACGCCGGCATTGAACAGTGCTTCGGCGCGCGGCAAATGCCAGTCGGCGGGCGCATGGGCATCAAGTTGCAGCAACAACTTGGCCCATTCCGTGTGATGGCCGGGCTGGTAGCCCCAGGGACGATAAATATTGGTTTTGTCGTGGAAGTTGTATTCCCAATCCACCGACCAGTCCTGGTGGTAGTGCTCCCAGATCATGTCGTTAGCCAGCGCCGCCTGACGACAGGTGATGTTGTGCGCCAGCGTTTCGGCACGCTCGATGTAACGGCGCTCGCCGGTTGCGGCATACGCTGAAATCATCGACTCACAAGCGTGCATGTTGGCGTTCTGACCGCGATAGGGAGCGAGCGTCCAGTCAGGCCTGGCTTCATCGGCATAAAGCCCGGCCGCCGGTTCCCAGAAATGTTTTTCAGCCAGGTCGAAGGTTTCAGCCAGCCAGTCGCGTGCTTCGGCGACGCCGCTCATGGAGGCATGAGCGTATGCCAGCAAGACGAAGGCCATGCCGTAACAGTGGCGGGTGTCGTCAAGCACCGTGGCCCGTCCCTCGTGCCAGTCGATCATCCAGGCATAGCCGCCTGTCGCCGGATCAAGAAAGGCCTTGCGCATGAACTCGACCCCGTGCCGCACACTCGCCTGAAAACGGGCCTCGCCGGTGAGTTTGTAGAGCATGGCGTGGGTAATCACGAAGCGTGTGGCATTGACCAGATGGCGTGTGCGGCTGTCGTACACCGTGCCATCGTCGAGAAAATAGTGATACATGCCACCGCTCGGGTCAATCGCCCGGTCAGCATAGAAATCCATAATCCAGCGGATGTGCTGGCGCAGAAAAGTGGGGGAACGAAAATCGGGAGAGGATGGAATATTCATGTTTTTCAGACCTTGTAGGGAATCTGGACCGGGGAAAACGGAGAGTGTATCAGCCAAAAAAGGCCGATGCCATTTTGGTGGCATCGGCCCTGTTCATCTTCAATGAAGCGCCGGCTTCGTGACAGGCGCAACCAGCCGATTACATGGCCGCGTTGTGTTGCTGCCTCCACTTATCGAGAAGGACGGCGAGGACGATGACCACGCCCTTGGCGACATATTGCCAGAAGGAAGAGAGGCCAAGAATCGTCAGACCATTGTTCATCACGCCGATGATCAGCGCTCCGATCACGGTTCCCCAGATCGAACCAACGCCGCCGTTCAGGCTAGTCCCCCCGAGCACAACAGCCGCAATGGCGTCCAGTTCGTATCCGACACCCCAGTTGCCGTTGGCAGCGTACAAGCGACTTGACGACATCGCCCCGGCCACACCCGAGAACAAGCCGTTGATGGCGTACACAAAGAGCAGCACGGTCGTGACCTTGATGCCGGTCAGGCGGGCTGCCTGCGCATTTCCTCCCACGGCGTAGATGTGCAGACCGAGAATCGTCTTGCGCAGGATGAACCACGAAACCACCGAAACCGCCGCCGCGATCCAGATCAACCACGGCACCGCGAGGAATTCACCATTGCCCAACCACTCGAAGCTCGGAATGTCGGTATTCATCACCGTGGTGCCATTGGCTAACAGATAAGCCGCACCGCGCAGGGCGGTCATCGTTCCGAGCGTTACCACGAAGGCATTGATATTGAAGTAGGCAACCATGGTCCCATTGATCACTCCGCAGGCCAGACCGGCGATGACGAAGGTCGGCAGCGCCAGCCACGGCGTCGCTTCCGGCATCGACACTTTCATACCCAACACCGCCGCCACCGCGAGCATCGACCCCACCGACAGATCGATACCGCCGGTCAGGATAACGAAGGTCATGCCGCACGCCAGCACCAGATTGATGGCCACCTGGCGCAGGATGTTCATGTTGTTGCCCGACGTCAGGAAGTTCGACGTACCGTCATCACTGAAATAGATCGTCAAGCCGTAAAACAGCGCGTACATCACCACCAGCACAGGCAGCATGCCCAGTCGTTCGAAGGTACGGCTGGCAAATGATCCGTGAGTCTTTTGTTCCGTGGCTTGCGCAGTACCCGCGTTGCTTGCGGCACCGGTTCCCGTTGTACTCATATAAATTCCCCCGTCTTTTTATGCCGCCACGCGCACGTCGTGCGTGGCCAGCGTCATGATTCGTTCCTGATTGATGTCTTCACCCGTACATTCGCCGGTAATGACCCCCTCGCGCATGACCACCACGCGATCACAAATGCCGATGATCTCGGGCAGTTCGCTCGAGATCACGACGATGGCGACACCCTGCGCTGCCAGCTCATTGATGATGCGGTAGATTTCCGACTTCGCACCCACGTCGACTCCACGCGTCGGCTCGTCGAGCAGCAGCACCTTGGGGTTGATCGCCAGCCAGCGCGCCAACAGCACCTTCTGCTGATTGCCGCCGGACAGCCCGCCGACAATCCCGTCGGGGCCGCTGACCTTGATCGACAAGCGCGAAATGGCTTCGGCGGTCAGTTTACGCAAGGCCGGATGATTGATCACACCCAAGCGAGAATTGGGCTGGAGGGTATTCATTGAAGTATTAGCCAGCGCCGACAGTTGCAGGAACAAGCCCTGCCCCTTGCGGTCTTCGGGCAGGTAGCCGATGCGCAGCTTGATGGCGTCAAGCGGTTCCTTGATGTCGACTTCCTTTCCATCGAGCAGGACGCGTCCGCTGGCTTTGGGATCGGCGCCGAAAACCAGGCGCGCCAGTTCGGTACGCCCGGCACCGACTAGTCCAGCAAGTCCGAGGACTTCGCCGGCATGGACTTTGAAGGAGGCGGGTTTGACCTTGCCGCCGCCGACCTGGTCGACTTCGAGCGTCAGTTTTCCCGGGGCACGTCCGCCCTTGTGCTGATAGAAGTCACCAAGCGGACGCCCGACCATCATCTGGACGATACGACTGGGGTTGAGTTCTTCGCGCGTAAGTTCGCCGACATAGGCGCCGTCGCGCAGAACGGTCACGCAATCGGCCAGGGCGTTCACTTCGGCCATGCGATGGCTGATGTAGATGACAGCAATGCCTTCGTCGCGCAGTTTGCGCACGATGATGAAAAGGGCGTCGGTCTCGCGATCGGAAAGGGCGGCCGTCGGCTCGTCCATGATCAGGATGCGGCCCTTGTGAATTAGGGCGCGAGCGATTTCGACCTGTTGTTGCTGGGCGATCGAGAGTTTGCGCGCGGGCGTGGTGGCGGAAAAGACGGCGTCGAGCGTGTGCAAGACTTCTTCGGTGCGCCGGTTCATTTCGGCGATATCGGCCGTTCCCCAACGCGTGCGCGGTTCGCTGCCCAGAAAGACGTTTTCGGCCACCGTCAGGTTGGTAGCGACCGAGAGTTCCTGGTAAATCAGGTTGATGCCGGCAGCCCGTGCGTCGGCCGGTTTGTTGATGATGATCTGTTTGCCGTCAACCTTGATGATACCGGTGTCAGGCTGGTAGACGCCCGAGAGGACCTTCATCAGAGTGCTCTTCCCGGCTCCATTTTCACCCATCAGGGCTTGTATTTCATGACTGCGGACGGTCAACTTCACGCCATTGAGTGCGCGCGTTGCTCCGAAACGCTTGCTGATACCTTCCATCTCCAGAACAACTTGGCCCATACGCCTCCCGTTGCAAGACCAGATATAGCTTGATCGGGCCTCCGTTCAGAGGTCCGATCAAGTCTAGGTCGACTCGCTCTAACTAACGAGAGGAGTCGGATGCTGCATGGACTATTATTACTCTTTAACCCAACCCGCGTAATCCTTGAGATTGGCTTTGGTGACCAACGGAACCGGCAGCAGTTTTACCTTATCCTTAGGTCCCTTGCCGTTCATGATGTCAAAGCCGATCTTCACGCCTTCGCTAGCCATGGCATAGGGGTTCTGAGCTGAACTGGCTTCAAAAATGGTACCCGGGGCCTTGAGGGCAGCCTGTGCATCCGGTGCGCCGTCGACGGCGGTAATGAACATGCCTTCGCGCTTGGCTTGCTTGATGGCCAGTTCAGCGCCGATGCCTGTCGGATCATTGATGGCGAACACGGCATCAATCTTCGGATTGGCTGTTAGCAGATCCTGCATGACTTGCATACCGCCATCACGACTGCCCTTGGCGTCCTGGTTGTCGGAAAGAATCTTGATCTGGGTCTTGGCGAGCACCTTCTTGCAACCGGCAACACGATCCGTCACGGCAGTTACGGGCGGCCCGTTGATGATGACAACATTGCCCTTGTTGTTAAGCTTCTTGGCGATGTATTCGCAGGCATTGGCACCAGCGAGGACGTTGTCGGACATCACCGTGTAGTCAGCGCCTTCAGCGCCCACGTCAACGGCAACGACCACGATCCCTGCGTCACGTGCTTTTTTCAGCACGGGAGCGATGGCCTTCGGATCAACCGCATTGACCAGCAGCAGATCGATCTTGTTGGCAATAAAGTTTTCGATCTGGCTGACTTGGGTATTCAGGTCGTACTTGGTCGACAGGGTCGTCACTTTCACGTTCGGATTGATTTTCTTAGCCGATTCTTCAGCGCCTTTGCCGATGGCCACGAAGAAGGGGTTGGCCAAGTCGCCAACAGAAACACCGATGGAATTCAGAGGCTTGCCGGCAGCAGACGCAGAGGTCATGCCGACCATGAACATTGATGCGAGCAATACAGGGATGATGCGCTTCATAAAAACTCTCCTTGATGAGACATTTAAAAGCGACGCGTGCATAACAGCCGACTATTTATTTCTAAAAATTACAACGTCGGGCAACTACGCTCGCCACCGCAACCCATGGCCGTCGATGGACAACAGCCGTGTCTGGTAAGCAATCGGCAGAGTTTGAAACCGGGTTCCGTCGATCAGCTGCTTGCTATCGATCTGCAAGCAACGGAGCGCATTTTGCGACCGCCGTGTTAACGCCGGATTTCAGCGTGAAGAAATAGTGCGTCTAATATTTCAGTCACTTGTAATATTTGTAACAATTGGCACACAAGCGCCGTGAGCGCTTCAGCGCCCGACTTTGGCTCGAAAATCTGTTGAAGACCGGGTATCATCTTTTACCTGACTGAGTTTCCGCGTTTCGTTAAGAATTGCGGCCATTGTCGCCCCACGGAGCATTCATGACCGCAAACCCCGTCCCGCATGTATTGATCGTCGACGACGAGGTCGATATGCGCGAACTGCTGTGCGACCTCATCGAATCCAATGGCCTGCAGGCGACTGCCGTGGAAGATGGCGCCGCCATGCGTAGCGAACTCGAAAGTGGCCGTTACGATCTGCTGATTCTCGACCTGCGCCTGCGCCGTGAAGACGGGCTGACGCTCGCACGCAGCGTGCGCGCGTCGTCCGCCATTCCGATCATGATCCTCACCGGCAAGGGCGATGAAACTGACCGCATTCTCGGACTCGAACTGGCCGCCGACGATTACCTGATGAAGCCGTTCAATCCACGCGAACTGCTGGCCAGGGTTCGTGCGCTGTTACGGCGTGCCAGCGGGGAATTGTCGCCACCACGCGGGACCCGCGTCGAGACGGCCAGCCATGAAATCGCGCGTTTCGGCGAATGGACGCTGGATTTCACAGATCGCGTACTGCGCGATCAGCAGAATCAGCCGTGCTCCCTGACGCCCAGTGAATACGCGCTTCTCGAAGCCTTCGCCCGGCATGCAAACCGGGTTTTGTCACGTGATCAACTGCTCGAATACTTGCGCGGCGAACAGTCCGACGTATTCGATCGCACGATCGATGTGCTGATCCTGCGCCTGCGCCGCAAGATCGAGCGTAACCCAGGCCATCCCGGATTCATTCGCACCGAACGCGGAACCGGTTACCTCTTCTGCATGCAAACCGAGCGCGAGTGATGTTGGCGGCAGGGGCCGAAGCACGTTTCTGGCCGACGAGCGTACGTAGTCGGTTGCTCCTGTCGTTTGCCGTCATCTTTGCATCGGCCATGGCGCTGGCGCTGGTTGGCTGGATCGGCATTCGCGACACGCGCGACGCCCTGCGCGACTTCCAGTCGCATGTTTTGCCGGATGTAGCCCGCGCGCTCGAACTGTCGCAGCGAACCGCTGCCATCGCCGCCATGGCACCCTATGTCGCTGAGAGTACGCGGCCGTTCCAACTCCAGTCGGAAGAGCAAGCCCTGCTGGCCCGACTCAGCGAGACCGAGCGTCTGGCCATGGCCTTGCCGGAAGAGCGCAACCGGGAACTCGATGTCGGCCCGGCATTGGCCGCCCTCAAGGTCAGTATTACCGAGCTGATCGAGGTCACGCGCAAGGATCTGTTCCTCAAGGAAGACCTGCGCGAATACCTCTATCGTCTGGCCAGTGCGTCCAGCGAACTGCCGCCGATGGCCGGGCGCGAAACCATCGATTCCGTATTTCGCGACCTGATGACCGCCATTGAGGTCACCGACCCGGAAATGCTGGCCCTGCTGCGTCAGCGGGTGACCCGGAATACCAGTCTGATCGACCGCAACAACCTCGCCTCCTCGCGCATCGTCAATCTCATTCGCGACAACCTCGACGGCACCGAGAACGTGTTCGTGCTGCGCGCGCGCCAGTTCCAGCTGCGCGAACGCAAGGCCTTCCTCGTTTCGCGCACGCGGGCAGAAGCCGAGCGCCTGGGCGAACGCGTCGACGCCTACGTGCGCAATGCACGGGCCGAAGTCGATCTGCGTGGTGAGTCGGTCACCCGTGCCGTCCGTTCCGGAGCGCTGGGCATCGCCATTCTCACCTTTGTCTGCATTGCCGTGGCGGCGCTCGGCATCCGCATGGTGATCCGCATGGTCGGCAGCCTCGGTGGCATTACCCAGGTCATGAGCAAGCTGGCGCAGGGAGATACCGAGCAGTCGACGCCGGAAACGGCGCGGCGTGATGAACTCGGTGCTCTGGCCCGTGCCTTCGAGGTTTTCCGCGACAACGCACGTGCCGTACGGCGTATGGCCAACGACATCCGCGAGCAAGGCAACCTGCTCGCCACGGTGGTCGTTAGCTTGATGGATGGTCTTTCGGTGTTCGACCGCAATGGCCAACTCATCTCCTGGAATCGCCAGTATCCGGTACTGCTCAATCTCAAGCGCGAATCCGTTCTGCATGGAATGACCCTGGAGGAAATCCAGGAACTGTTGCCCGAACGAATTCACGATGGGGTCGGTGCCCCGTCGGTACTCACCGAATTCAATCGTGCACGCCAGAAACACGCCTACCGCTTTGAACTGGCGTTTGCCGACGGCCGGGTCGTTGAAATTCGCAGCAACCCGATGCCGGGTGGCGGGTTTGTAACGCTGTACAGCGACCTGACCGAACGCCGCGCTTTTGAGGCGCAGTTACGTCAGGCCAAAAAGATGGAAGTGCTTGGGCAACTCACTGGCGGTGTCGCTCACGACTTCAACAACCTGCTCGCCGCCATCACCGGCAACCTCTATCTGCTTGAACAGGATGGCAGCCTGTCCGAACCGGGGCAGCGTTTTGCCACGCGAGCACGATCGGCAGCGGAGCGCGGCGCTACGCTGACACGCCGCCTGCTGGCGTTTGCCCGCCTGCAGCCACTCACGCCAAGCGCGGTCGAAGTCGACGCTTTCATCCGCGATCTGGCTGATCTGATCGAATACAGCGTCGGCGAGAGTGTCACCGTCGAACTCGATCTGAAGGCGGCCGAGGCTTGTGCCTGGGCTGACCGGGGCCAGCTCGAAAATGCACTGCTCAATCTCTCCATCAATGCGCGCGACGCCATGCCGGACGGCGGCAGATTGAAGCTGGTGACGAGCTTCGACGACAAGACGGATGCAGTTTGCATCGAGGTGACCGATAACGGCCAAGGCATGAACCAGGAAGTCCGGGAACGCGTGTTCGAACCATTCTTCACGACCAAGGCCGGCTCGGGCAGCGGGCTTGGGCTGAGTATCGTCTATGGCTTCATCAAGCAATCCGGCGGCGATATCGAGCTCAAAACCGAGCCGGGAAAAGGCACCTCATTCATCATGCATTTGCCGACCCATGCACGCGAACTCCCTCGCGATGACGAACCTGTGGTGCTTGGCGAAAGCATTTCGAGCCAGATGGTTCTGCTGGTTGAGGACGATCCGGACGTACGCTCGGCACTGGCCGATTTGCTTCGCGCCAGCGGGCATGCCGTCACCATCGCCGTTAGCGCCGAGGAAGCATTGGACGTGCTGGAACACACTCATCAATCGCTGGTGCTCTCCGATGTCGACCTCGGTGGCGACATCCACGGCGTCAAATTGATGAGCCAGATTGCCCAACGCCACCCCCGCCTGCCGCGCATCCTGATGTCGGGGCTTCCGGCTGAAATCCTGACCTCACGCTTCGGCCTGACCGACGATCAGCCGCTGCTCTCCAAACCGTTTACCATCCCTCAACTCTATGTGGCGATCAACCAGGCCACTGCTTTCTTCAGCACCGAGCGCACATGAAACCAAGGACCATCGCATCGCTGTTCGCCTTCGTGCTTGCCGTACTAATGGCAGCGTTTCCCAAGCCGAGCGAGGCCGGCGAACTCAAACGCATTGGCGTCACGGTAACCGATCTTGGCAACCCGTTTTTCGTGCGCATCGCTCGTGGCGTGGAAAATTCGGCGCGCCGCATTGCAGGAAAAGACGTCAAGGTGTTCGTCGTTTCCAGCGCCTATGACGTCAATCGGCAGAACGAACAGATAGACTCGTTCATCAAGAAGAAAGTTGACCTGATCGTGCTGATTGCCGCTGATCCAGTAACCATTGAGCCGGCGGTAAACCGTGCTCAGGCCGAAGGCATTCGCGTGGTGGCCGTGGATGTTCGCGCGGCCGGTGCCGACGCCACCGTCACCACCAACAATGTTCAGGTCGGCGAGTTGGCGTGCCAGCATATCGTTACCCGGCTCAAAGGCCACGGCGATGTCGTCGTGATTTCCGGACCTCCGGTGACAGCCAGCACGGACCGGGTCGCCGGATGCCTGTCAAAACTGGAAGCCTCTCCCGGCATTCGCGTTCTTTCGTCGGACCGCAACGGTGGCGGAAGCACGGAAGGCGGATTCGCCAAGATGACCGACGTACTGACCCTCTTCCCGCGTATCGATGCCGTGTTTACGATCAACGACCCGACAGCCATCGGCGTTGATGAAGCCGCCCGCCAAGCGGGGCGCAAGGAATTCTTCATCGTCGGTGTAGACGGTGCCCCGAAGGTCAAGGCACGCTTGCGCGATCCCGACTCCCTGATCGCGGCGACGGTGGCGCAAATGCCTGATCTGCTAGCGCAAAAAGCGGTGGAAGCAGGCTACGACCTCATCCGGCAGCGCCCCTTGGCCAGTCGCGTCGTCCTGATTCCCGGCGTGCTGCTGACGCGCGAATTCAGTCCTGACGTGGGCGGATGGGGGCCGTAGCCGCCGCGAAACACAACGCTCCTACAGCAAAGCGGTCGAAACGCGCTTAAACAGGCGTTCTACAGCAACATGCCGTGGAGAAGCCCGTGCTTATTGGCCTGCAGGCCAACCGAACGAAGGGTTTCAGGCGGCATTCCCCGCCACCATTCCAACCTGATGAATCGTGACGCCTTGCTGCTGCGCTGCGAGCACCCACTCCGCCGGCGCATCAGACTCCAGCACGAGATCGCCCAGCACATGCAGGGAAGCGACGGCAAACGGCGCACTCATTCCCAGCTTGTCGGTGCTTGCCGCCGCAATCACACGACGTGACTGCGCGAGGAGCGTGCGTTTGAATTCTGCTTCGTCAAAGCCAAAAACGGCGATGCCCGCCACCACATCAAGCGCGCACGTGCCAAGCAAATACACGTCGGGCCGCAAATCGGCAATATCACGCAGGGTGCGGACACCAAAGGTCCCGCCGGTCTGCGGGTCCACGCGCCCGCCGATAACGATCAGTTCGACGCTCTCACGACCCGTCACTTCAGCCGCAATCTGCGGTGAATTGGTGATCAAGGTGAAGGCATGGTTCTGCGGCAGAGCGCGCATGGCCGCCAGGTTGGTTGATCCGGCGTCGACGAACACCACCACGCCTTCCGGCAGCAGACTCGCCAGCTTCTCTCCGAGCGCCTGTTGCTGCGAGTTTCCCAGCATCACTCGCTCCGTCAGAGAACTCGACGCAGGCGAAAGCGGCAGCGCTCCGCCATAAACGCGCCGGCACAAACCCGCTGCCGCAAGCTCGCGCAAATCGCGTCGAATCGTGTCTTCGGAGGTGCCGAAGTGCTGCGCCAGATCCTGCGCAAGAACACGTCCCTCGGAAGCCAGACGCTCAAGAATGATGCGCTGCCGTTCTTCAGGCAGGCAGTCCATGTCCTGCGTAAGCTCTTTTTGCATGTTCATCTCCTAAACCAACGTTATTTGAGGTTGATTTTTGCACACGGCGCACAATCGTGCAACACACTCCGCGAATTCAGGCACAAACAAGCGCAACCGCAAGCATCGATAGTTCATTTGAAACATGCCCCGCAACGCCCGTCAATAGGCGATCTGCAACATCGACCCTTCAAGAAACGCATGGATAGGGGCGTCCAGGGCATCACTCTATTCAATGCTCGTGGCGATGATGAGCATCCGGGAAATGAGGATGCGTGTGATGCAACGGACTGTGGCTATGAAGGTGGCGATGCGGCGAACCGGACGCACCCGCCTCATGCGTATGCTGATGGTGCTCGTCGTGCATATGCTCGTGCTCATGTTCCAGCGCGTTGTGCCGATGCGCATGCTCGTGGCGCTCCGTCAAATGCAGCCAGAGACCGAGCGCCATCAAAGCGCCGGCAAAAATCAGCTTCAGCGTCAGCGACTCGCCCATGCCCAAGGCCAGGAGCGCGCCGATAAATGGGGCGACAGAAAAATACGCGCCGGTTCGTGCCGTGCCAAGATGGCGCAGGCCGACCACGAACAAGGCCAGACTGACGCCGTACGCGAGAAAGCCGACAAGCAACGCGGCCACCAGAGAGGACATCGACGGCAGACTGGAACCCAGCGCGAAAGCCAGAACAAGATTGACCGCCCCGGCAACCAGCCCCTTGATCGACGCGATCCAGGCGGCATCCGTCAGCGAGACCCTGCGCGTCAGATTATTGTCGAGGCCCCACGCCAGACAGGCGCCGAGTATGGCCAGCGAAGGCCACAGCGCATTGAAACGAACTTCGCCCGGCCAGCTCAGAACCAGCGCTCCGGCAACAATGGCCAGCATGCCGATGGCGATGCGCCGGTCGACGTTTTCCTTGAAGGCAAACCAGGCCAGCAAGCTCGTAAAAACGCCTTCGGCATTCAGCAGCAAGGAAGCACCGGAGGCTGGCATACCCGTCAACCCGAACATCAAAAGAACAGGAGCAATGACTCCCCCGCTCACAATAGCGCCGGCAAACCACGAAATTTCCTGGCGCGGCAAAACAACGGCCGGCGCTCTGATCACCCGGCGATAGAGTGCCAGGCCCAGACCGGACCCGAGGTAAAACAGCCCTGCCAGCAACCACGGATTGATCGAATCGAGCAGCAGTTTCGCCAGCGGTGTTCCGGTGCCGAACAACGCAGCGGCACCCAGCGCTGCGGCTACTCCGGGATTCAACACCGTATCAATGCCACGCATTCGTTCGCCTCCAATATTGGAAAAGCCACTTGAACGCCTATTAAAGCGCAGACGATAGCATTGAATTTTCAATCGTGCGGCCACTCAGCCTCGCAATCATTGTCCATGACACTTGCACTGAAAAGTCCCACGGGGAGGGGCGCAGTAGACCTTCAGCTGTCCTTCGGACCATCAAGGGTTGCAAGACAGGAAACCAAGTGCAGCAGCCGTCGCGCAGGAATACTCATAGCCAAGTATTCGGTCTGAGCAGCAGAGTCTGTTGCACAGGTCAATTGGAGTGCTGTCCTATCCAGCTATCTGGCAGAAACACAACCAATTCGAGCGGATCGGACGGCAGATTACAGCCGCCACACTAGGAGATAGAGGCGTGCCACTCTGCAAGCTGATGCTGACACGCTGGTCAGTTGCGTCGCACTAAGCTAGTAGGCAGTCATGTTGAAACGCATAGATAAAAAACGCCGTCATTCCGGGCTTGACCCGGAATCCAGTGGTGCACTACTGGCTCTGCATTCCCGTCGGTCAGATTCCGGCTTTCGCCGGAATGACGGTTGCTATACGTTGATTTCTCCGTGACTGACTACTAGAGCTATAGGAGCATTCTGAAACCAGATGCCCGTTGCCCCAACAAAAGCGGAAGAGTCTACGCACCGCCCGATGTACGTCAGTCACATCTCTGTAACAAACCAGGACTACTATTGCGTAGGTAGGCTGCGAAGGCAAATCCTGATAGGATTATCATCCTGCATCAGATGCATAAAGAAACCCTTCGCGACAGTAGATCGCTCACTACCGAAACATTTGCAGCAAGGTTCTGAAACACGGCAAACCCATCGAAAGATGGCGACGCAAAATCACCGGCCTACCGGGCGCTCAATTCAGCGCTCCATGGCAGCGGGATCGCCAGGAGACCGAGATGAGCTATACCACCACTAGCGTCCGCCGAAGCGTCGTCATGGTCAAGGTAAAGACCACGGACAGCACGAGAAAACCGCCGAAAACGGCCCCGCTCACTATTCCGGTGCCTTCACCGGTGACCGCCTCTCAGGAAGGGGGCGATGCTGGGATCAATCTCAGTAATGCCTCCCCAAAAGAAGCCGTTCCTGTCCTCTTCAATCGTTCCCTGCCGCCCAAAACCCGCCCGGTTGCACCTGATCCCAGCGACCTTACTTGGCCGCTCTTGTTTGGGGTAATTTCCTTTGCCTCCCTTTCGCTTGCCATCTACTTTTTCGTTGGACAGGCTGTCCAGCCGGAAAGGCCGCGCCCGGCCAGCATAGAGCCATCGTCGACCAACGTGCTGCCGCTACTTAACCTGCGACCGTCGCGGCTGTCCGCGCGACAAACACCAGGGAACCTCACACGCATGGAGACCGGTCGGGCCAGCCAAAGAGTAGACATGTCTTCATTGAACGTCGACGGTCACGCTCAGGAAACGATGACGGCGATCATTTATCAAGCCGCGCTTGACGGTTCGTCGAAACTCGAACTCCCAGCCAATGTGGCTGGCGTCTGCGATATTGGCGAAGGAGCCATTCGTGATTTCGGTGCCTGTTTGGCGCGCAATGGAGCACGGGTGAAGTGAAGCACTGGCCTTTTGGGTCGATCATGGCCCGCACTTGTGTAAACCCATCGCGTGACCTGAGCGTTCAACAATTGACAGGCGTATCCCAAGAGATAGTGACGCCGTTGTTGAACATGCAGATTCTTCTCACCGCCCTTTCAATACCGATCACCTTCCTTTCATTGTTTTGTGCCTAAACTTCACCCTGAGTTTGATTCCCTTCCTCGCATACGGTCTGGACAAGATGGCAGTACGTGAAGGTTACATGTGTCTCCGTGAATCGACGATGCTCTTTTTTGGTTTGTTTGGCGGGTGGCCCGGTGCAACTGCCGGGCGGTGGGTGTTCCATCACAAGACACGGAAGACAGCGCTCGAGAGACTATACTGGCTGACGGTGGCCCTGAATTTTGGTGGCTTTGTCATTGCGCAGTACGGTGACGAAGCGAATCTCTTGGCGACCAATCCGCGATAGGGAGAGAACGTGGCACGCATTGTCAGAATCGGACTGGGAGCGCTCCTCACCGCCTTGGCGGTCGTCCTTCAGTCTTCTTCTCTGTCTGCGGCGGAACCGCGCACGGCTGGCATCACGTGGGAGGTCACGCAGGAACAGCAGTTTGGCACCTTGGTGTCGTTCGGGATCAGAAACCCCGATGGTCATTTTCCGTACCGAGTTCGATACGAGCTCAAGGGGCCCTATGGCGCTAAAGAAACGCAATTTGTCGATAGCCGGGACGACCAGTTGGCAGAAGCCGTGTTTCCGGACGACTTCATCATGACGCCCGTATCAGGACGGTATCGATGGGTGGCCCGCGTAGCGGGCCGTGTCGAAGCGCGCGGTCAGTTCACCTATACAAAAACTCCCTACGCAGGACAGAAGAAGTAGTCATTGCGGAATCACTATCCTTTGAAGCACCCCGTGGCTTGCTGCGGGGTGCTTCAACGGCGCTTTTCAAACGGCCGTCTGGACGGCTTACGCGCCAATGTGCGGGGAGTTGAATCCGCAGAGATTAACGATTCTGCTCAGGGATCAAAGACAATGGGCAAAAACGGCTGTCGACTGACGGTTCAGCACCGGAAACGATTTACCATCACAGTTAGCTCGCTGGCAAGCTGTTTTAGGTCAGACGACGTTTCCGCCGTCGACTTCATGCTTGCACTGGTTTCTTCAACCATTTGAGCAATTTGTTCAACCCGCTGGGCGATGCTCGTGCTCGCCACACTTTGTTCCTTGGTCGCACTTGCAACCTCTCGTATCCTATTGAGTGTCGACTCGGAGGATACTTTGATCTGCCGCAGCGATTCAGCAGCGTCTTCCGCCGCGGTAACGCCCGCTTTAACTTGAGGAAGCGCCGCGTCCATAACCGACCTCATTTTCTCATCCAACGATTCGAAGCTCCCAGGGATGAACGATGGGCAAGTGATCCTGAGACAGCTATTGAAGCGTGAGCCTGTCCAAGACTGCATAGCCCTTGATCCAGGAGCATCGTGACTGATCGTTTTTGATCAGACCGCTAGCGGGGTGAAGCGGCCGATGAATTGTAAGGTTGCAGCAGCATAGTACAGACGGGATGGTTGGAGCCATACACCCTTAGCCTCAAGGCGAGTATCCGACGAAAGACGGTGCGCCTTGTGCACCGGCAACGACGCCTCCCTATCGCGATCATATCTGGCGCATGGATCCCAGCATCTGAATTGCGGCGCTATCTTTTCTGACGAAAACGGGGAGGTAAGCGAGCGCTGTTTCGCGAATCACCGTTTTTCCGCCCGCGACTTCTTCGCCAGAGAACGGATCGATCCATAGCACGCCCGCAGGCAAGTAGACTGATCGTTGTTGCTGGCCTTCTGCCAGCACCGGTGCGACGAGGATGTCGGGACCGAACATGTATTGATCGTCAACATTCCAGCTTTGGGCTTCATCGGGGAAGTCGTAGAACATGGGGCGCACCAACGGGGTGCCGTGTTTGTGAGCGGCGAGCATCAGTTCGCGAACGTAGGGGCGCAAATCTTCCCGGAGGCGAAGATACTTAAGCAGCAACTCGTAAACCGTCGGACCAAAACTCCACAACTCGTTACCCGACCCGGTGTTGCACTGTGCGATACCGTCGCGATAAGCAAGGTCAGGATCGATCATCGGATCGCGGTATCCATGCATTCTCAGGATGGGCGTGAAGACCGCCCACTGGAACCAACGAATCAGGAGTTCGTGGAAAGAAGGATCATTCACGTTGCCACCGTGAAAGCCACCGATATCCATCGTCCACCAAGGTATCCCAGCCAAGCCCATATTCAAGCTGGCGCTTAACTGATTGCGCATCGAATCGAAGGATGAGTGGATGTCACCGGACCACACCAATGCGCCGTAGCGTTGGCTTCCGGCCCAAGCGCAGCGCACCAGATTGACGACCTCGGTCTTGCCCTCGCTGCGCAATCCATCGAAGAAGGTCTTGGAATAGAGTGCCGGATAGATATTGCCGACTTCGAGCACGTTTCCGAGGTGATAGCGGTAATTATCGAAGTCGTAGACACTGTATTCCGGTTCCGCTTCATCGAGCCAGAAAAGCTCTACACCGAGGTCCACGTAGTTCTTTTTAGCCTGCTCCCATACGTATTTTTGGGCCCCAGGGTGGGTCGCATCAAAAAACTTCGTGTTACCGAGGTAATCGAAGTTGATATCGATGCCCTTCTTTGTGTGGACGAGGTAGCCCTTTTCACGCATTAGCTTGTAGTTCTTGGTCCGGCTGTCGACCGTAGGCCACACAGAAACCATCAATTTGATCCCCATTGAGGCCAATTCCTCGGTCATTGCTTTTGGGTCAGGCCATTCTCGCGGGTCGAAACACCAGTCGCCCTGGTTGGTCCAATGGAAGAAATCGACCACGATTACGGAGAGATCAATGTTGCGCCGCTTGTACTCATGCGCCACTTCCATCAATTCAGCCTGGCTGCGGTAGCGCAATTTGCATTGCCACAAGCCAAGTAATTCCTCGGGCATCATTGGGGGCTTGCCTGTTGCAGCAACGTAGGCATGCAAAATCTCGGCCGGGGTGTCACCTGCGGTAATCCAGTAGTCCATTTGCCGGGTGGATTTTGCAGACCAGCGCGTCTCGTTCTTGGCGAAGGCGGCTTCGCCCACGGCAGGGTTATTCCACAGGAAGCCGTAGCCCAGGCTGGATAAGGCAAAAGGAACGCTCGCCTGCGAGTTACGCTGCGCCAACTCGAGCACACACCCCTTCAGGTTGAGGTGGGGCTGTTGGTACTGTCCCATTCCGTAGAGTTGCTCATCCGGGTTCGATTCAAAACGAACATTCAGTTCAAAAACATCCCCCTGCAACGGTCTGATTTCACGCCCGCTGATATTGAGTGCGCTGATACTCTTTGGTTTGTGAGTCCCGACGCTCCAGAACGGCTCGCCAACGTCTCTTTGGCGCCAGAGTTCTTCCAGCAAAGGACCGCCATGTCGGTTTTGAAACGCTAATCGACCCTGGAAATCGATGCGGGCCTGAATTTTCCCATTGCTAACTCGATACCCGTTTTCGATCGGCTCGAACTTGAGTGCGCCGTTACCGGCTGGTAGCAGAGCCCAGTCTTGCGATGTATCAATCTGCGCCGCCTTGGTTGCGCGCACGCGCAGGCTGTTTTCACCCCAGGCATCAATACGAAGAATGTGGTCGTCGTATTGCCAGAGCAGGTGATCTTCAAAAAGATGAATGGTATCCATGGGGTCAATTCCGAGAATTTTGTTCCGTCGTAAACCGACTTTCGGTCGGGATTTGACTTGTGCTGTTGCATCAGCATGAATACGCCGAGAATCGATGTGACGTAGATTTCCGAGTCGGTGATGATTTCAATCCCGCTGCATTCAACTCATAGCACGGCATTGGACCGCTACGGTTGTCACCACGAGTCAATAAACGGGGGAGGTTGCAATGATTCCACCGCCCAGGCACACCCGACTTTCATACACCACCACCGACTGCCCCGGCGTTACGGCCCATTGTGCTTCAGCAAAGTTTATTCGGCAGCTTTCGGCATCAACCTGTTCGATCTCGCACGGAGCATCGGCCTGCCGGTAGCGCGTCTTGGCACCATAGACCCAGTGCGTATGCGGCTTCTCGCCGGAAATCCACGAGAGTTGATCGGCCTTCAGTTCATCAACCAGCAAGGCCGGGTGATCGTGCCCCTGTACGACGTAAAGCACGTTATTGGCCATGTCCTTGCCAGCGACGAACCAGGCGTCATGCTCGCCGTCCTTGCCGTAAGTCCTCGTCCCGCCGATATGCAGGCCCTTGCGCTGACCAAGCGTGTGAAAGGTCAAACCGTCGTGCTCACCGAGCACGCGCTCATCGTCCAGACAGCGAATCTCGCCCTTTTTCGGCGGCAGATAGCGCATCAGAAATTCCTTGAACGGCCGTTCGCCGATGAAGCAGATGCCGGTTGAATCCTTCTTGATGGCGACGTGGAGATCAGCCTGTAGAGCCATTCTCCGGATATCCCGTTTGTAAATATCGGTCAGCGGAAAGAGTGTCTTCGACAGCTGCAGCTGATTCAGACGATGCAAGAAATAGCTTTGATCCTTGGTGCCATCCTCGGCCTTCAGCAACTGGAAGCGACCTTCAAATTCGCGGACGCCGGCGTAGTGCCCCGTGGCGATCTTGTCGGCACCCAGCGTTATCGCGTGATCGAGGAAGGCCCGGAACTTGATCTCGGAATTGCACAGGACGTCAGGATTCGGTGTGCGGCCGGCCTCGTATTCTTTGAGGAAAGTAGAAAACACGCGCTCGCGGTATTCCTTAGCGAAATTCACCACCTCGACGTCGATGCCGATCTTGTCGGCAATACTCATCACATCGATCAGGTCCTGGCGTGACGAGCAATATTCATCGTTGTCATCGTCCTCCCAGTTCTTCATGAACAGGCCGATTACGTTCCAGCCCTGCTCCTTCAGCAGCAGCGCCGCCACCGCCGAATCAACGCCTCCGGACAAGCCGACGACGACCGTTTTTCCATACCCCTTAATTGCCGACATCCGGACCTTCTCCTGCAAGCCAACTCGCCAGCGGCATCACTACCGCCGGTTGGCCGTTATCAACAAACCAGCTATCCACCACAAAGCGCCGCGGGTCCTCGCCCGTGTTGTCTGGCCACACTTCCTCGATCTGCGCTGAGTGGTGCTCAAAAAATATGAAGTGCCGACGGACAACCGGCTCAAGCGTGTGGTGATAGCGCAACAAATTGTGTTCTTCCAACAGGTGCAAAAGGCGGGTCGTTGTCGTCGAATGATCAATACAATCCATCTTTCCCGATACTTCATCGTCGGCCATATTGCCGCCCTTGTCGACCGCAATGGGCGTCTGTTTCCCCGCCCATTTGAGCAGGCGACCAATCGTCACGGATATCGCATCGCGCTCGGCCTCCGCGCTTTTTGCCGCCGCCAGGGTCCGGCCTACCCGGCGCAGTTGCTTGTCGCTGTAAACGACCTCAGCCTGCGCCGAACACCCATAGTCGAAGCACACGGAAATCCGCGCGTCGGCCCACGCCGTCAGCGAACACAACAACAGAAGGCCGCCCAGCAGCGGTTTAAGAATTCTCATGAATAATGGGTAATCAGTTCAAGCGGGTAACGTTTGCCGGCAGTCCAATCCTCAATGCAGCGCATAATCATTGGACTGCGGTGCCGCCCTTCGAGCGCACGGATTTCATCCAGCGTCAACCAGTGCGCGGAGAGGATTCCGTCATCGAGTTTGCGCAGTGCATCGTGCCCTGTGATCGTGCCGCCAAAGGCAAAACGCAGATAGGTGACGTCCTTCGCCTCGTTGCGCCAGTTGTAGACGCCAACCAGAAACTGCGGCTCGAAGCTGTATCCTGTTTCTTCAAGCGCCTCGCGAATGGCAGCATCCGTCAGCGACTCGCGACATTCGAGGTGGCCGGCCGGCTGGTTGTAGCGGATTCCATGGTCGGTTTCTTCTTCGACGAGGAGAAATTTTCCGTCGCGCTCAAGTACGGCAGCGACGGTGACATGGGGTTTCCAGACCATGAAATACGCCTTGGCATCAGGGAAAGCGTCTATTTTACCTGAATTGGAAAGTGCCGCCAGCGCACTACCGGCGCACTACCGGTAGGGGAAATCGGCTAGAATTTCGCTTTCGAAATAGGCTCCAAAGCCTCCATTTCGCCCACCTCCTCCCAGACACCCACTACACCGGTAAACCAATATGGCCGACACGCTCACCATCGAAATTTCCGCACACGATCTGCCATTGCACTGCCCAACGCCAAACACGCCGCTGTGGTCCCAGCATCCGCGCGTCTTTCTCGACGTCATGCAAACCGGCGAAGCGGTCTGCCCGTATTGCAGCACGCACTATGTTTTCAAGGGCGACGGTCCCAAAGGGCATCACTAAGCGTCGTCAGTCGCCGAAACTTGGTGACCCCTTGAGCGCCAAGTCATGAAAGCACTGATCGTCGCCCCCGCCTGGATTGGCGATACCGTCATGGCGCAGCCCTTGTTCATGCGGCTGCATCAAAACACACCTGGACTACAGCTCGATGCGCTGGCGCCACGCTGGACGGCTCCGGCTTTGCAGCGCATGCCGGAAATCGGGCAGATCATCGACAATCCTTTCGCGCACGGCGAACTTTCGCTCAAGGCACGCTATCGCCTGGCGCGCAAGTTGGCGCAGGCTGGCTACCAGCGCGCCTACGTCCTGCCCAACTCGCTCAAGTCGGCGCTGATTCCCTTTCTGGCGGGCATTCCGGAACGCATCGGTTTTACTGGCGAATCCCGCTACGGCCTGATCAATCGCCGCCACACGCTCGACGAAATTGCGCTGCCGCAAATGGCCGAGCGCTTCGCGCAACTGGCGGAAACACCTGGCCATCCACTGCCTCGCCCGCTGCAACTGCCGCGCCTGACGTCAAGCCACGAACAGCAAACCGAGACGCTCAACGCGCTCGGCCTAGAACGCCCGGAAAAAGTCGCCGTCTTCTGCCCCGGCGCCGAGTTCGGTCCGGCCAAGCGCTGGCCGGCGCATCATTTCGCGACGCTGGCTGACGAACTGGCCCGGCACGGCTACGCCGTCTGGTTGCTGGGTTCGCCGAAAGACAAGGCGGTTGGCGACGAAATCGTCGGTCTGGCTACCTCCGCACCAAAGAACCTCTGCGGCGACACGTCATTGACGCAGGCCATTGATCTCATTGCCGCGTCCCGCGTGGTGGTTTGTAATGACTCTGGCCTGATGCACGTCGCGGCAGCGCTCGACCGGCCGCTGGTTGCTATCTACGGATCGTCGTCACCCGGCTTTACACCGCCGCTCTCGGAACGCGCACAAATCATCAGCCTCAAGCTCGCGTGCAGCCCCTGTTTCAAGCGAGAATGCCCACTCGGTCACCTCGACTGCCTGAACAAACTGGCGCCGCAACGTGTACTTGAGGCTTGCCTGAAGGAAACAACCCGATGAATGTCATTTTCACCAGCGCCGAAGACGCTGAAGAGGCGTTCTATGACGCCATTGGCCGTGGCGACATCGAGGCGTTGATGAGCGTTTGGGCCGATGACGACGAAATCGTCTGCATTCACCCGACCGGACAACGTCTGACCGGGCCGCTCGCCATCCGTGAGAGCTGGCACGCCATTTTCGAAAACAACCCACGGCTCACCGTGCGCGTCACGCACAGTCTGCGCTGGAAAGGTGCCATGCTCGACGTCCATAGCGTCGTTGAAACACTTTACCTTGGCGATGAAACGGCACCACACGGCCCAATGCTCTCTACCAACGTCTTCCAGCGCGGTCCGACAGGCTGGCGCCTGCTCTCGCACCACACCTCGTCCGCCGCCGACGCCGGCGTTGCCGAAGCCAACAGCGATTCGTACAAGAACACACAGCACACACTGCATTGAACGCTTATCACGCACCCAAGTGGCTCCTCGGCGGCCACGCCCAGACGATCTACCCGCTGCTGATCAAGCCCCGCGCGCACCCCTACCGGCGCGAACGTTGGGAAACGCCGGACGAGGACTTCATTGACCTCGACTGGAACGAAACCGCCTATTCCACGCTGAAAAACAAACACACGCCACTGGTCGTACTTTTTCACGGCCTCGAAGGCAGTTCCAATAGCCACTATGCCCTCGCCCTAATGCACACGCTGACGGCAATCAGTTGGGGCGGCGTCGTTATCCATTTCCGGGGCTGCTCCGGCGAACCCAACCGTCTACCGCGCGCCTACCACTCGGGCGACAGCGAAGAAATCGACTGGATACTGCAACGGCTGAAACAACATCACCCGGACCGACCCATCTTCGCCGTCGGCGTCTCGCTCGGCGGGAATGCCTTGCTCAAGTGGCTGGGTGAGCGAGAATCAAGCGCTGCCAACTGCCTCTGCGCGGCGGCAGCGATCAGTGCGCCAGTGGACCTGGCGGCCTGCGGCCACAATCTCGGACGCGGTTTCAACCGCATTTATGGCAACCACTTTCTGCAAACGCTCAAGCCCAACGCCGCCGCCAAACTGACGCGTTTTCCCGGTCTGTTCGACGAACGCCGTATGCGCGAAGCACGTACCGTCTATGAGTTCGACGACGCGGTTACCGGGCCGCTACACGGCTTTGCCAATGCCGACGACTACTGGCAGCGCGCTTCAAGCAAACCCTGGCTAGCTGCCATTCGCCTGCCAACACTGGTGCTCAACGCCCAGAACGACCCCTTCCTGCCACACCACGCGTTGCCGAAGCCCGATCAGGTGTCTGCGGAAGTCAGCCTTGAACTCCCGCGCGAAGGCGGACACGTCGGTTTCACCACCGGGAGCCTGCCGGGCAAACTCTACTGGCTGCCGCAACGCGTTCTTCGATTTTTCACCGATCACGGCTGATTCTGTTTCCAGATTGCTGCGGCCTCAAGACCCGCATGGATATTGGCTTCCACAGCCATCCATTCGAAGATGCCCGTATTCATTGGCCCGCAGGGCGATTACCCGCAGCCCTGCCCGCAATCCCGCCATTTCGTTAGAATGACGGTCTTTATTCAACACACCGGAATCACATCACCATGACTCAGGACGAACTCAAACAGGCGGTCGCACGCGCCGCACTCGCTTACGTGGTTGAAGGCAAGATCGTGGGTGTTGGCACTGGCTCCACGGCCAGACTGTTCATCGAAGCCTTGGCCGAAATGAAGGACCGGATCGCCGGTGCCGTGGCCAGTTCCGAAGACACGAAACAACGCCTCGAAGGGCACGGCATCAAGGTTTTTGACCTGAACGATGTTGACGACATTCCGGTGTATATCGACGGTGCCGACGAAATCAATGTCGAGATGCACATGATCAAGGGCGGCGGAGGTGCCCTGACGCGCGAGAAAATCGTCTCGGCGGTCGCCAAAAAATTCATCTGTATCGTCGATGGCTCGAAACTGGTCGATGTTCTCGGCAAATTCCCGCTGCCGGTTGAAGTCATCCCGATGGCCTGTGCCCATGTCTCGCGTGAATTGAAGCGGCTCGGTGGAACGCCGGTGGTGCGCGATGGATTTATTACCGACAACGGCAACCTGATCCTGGACGTCAAGGGCTTGCAGATTCTCGACCCAGTCGATCTGGAAACGCGCATCAACCAGATCGCCGGCGTCGTCACCAATGGCCTCTTTGCCTGCCGCCCGGCCGATGTATGCCTGCTCGGCACGAGCAGCGGCGTACAGACAATGACTGCCGACTGAACGCCCTCGCCATATTGCTTCACAAAAAAAGCCCCTGAAACTCAGGGGCTTTTTTGTATTCCGTAACCGCGTAAATCAGCCTTTTGGCGCGACGAAGCCCTGCACCTGATCAGCGCCTTCACCAAAGAAATGCTTCTCGATCTGCTCGGCCAGATACTTGCGATGCGCCGCATCGGCCAGATTCAGACGGTTCTCGTTGATGATCATCGTCTGCATGCGAATCCACTGCTGCCATGCTTCCTTCGACACGCGCTCATAAATCCGCTTGCCGAGTTCGCCTGGATAGGGCGGGAAATCGAGGGCTTCGGCCTCGCGACCGAGTTTGATGCAATTGACCATTCTTGCCATGAAATTAACTCCGTAAAGCGCTGTTGCATTCGAAAAAGACGCTGAGATTATATAACGCCAAAGCGATCACAACGCTTTGGCAAACACCTTGGATCGACGCTGCATGTTATAGAGAAGCCGTTTCTCCACCGGCAACTGATCGACCGTCTGCTCAAAGAAACCGCGTTCCTTGAACCAGTGCGACGTAACCGTCGTCAACACGAACAGGCGCTTGATGCCCAGCGTCCGGGCACGCGTTTCAATGCGCGTCAGCAACTGCTCGCCATAACCCCAGCGGCGATAGTGTGGATGCACCGCCACACAGGCCAGTTCGGCCTGTTCTTCCCCATAAGGATAGAGCGCAGCACAGCCGACAATCATTCCATCGTGTTCGACCACCGAGAAGCGGGTAATTTCACGTTCAAGCAGTTCGCGAGAGCGGCGAACGAGCGTTCCATCTTCTTCCAGTGGCTCGATCAGCGCCACGAGGCCCGCGATGTCGTCTGGACGCGCATCGCGCAGAATTTCCAGCGACTCGCGGGTAATGATGGTCCCGACGCCATCGCGCGAGAACAGTTCACGCAGCAGGGTGCCGTCCTCGTTGAAATCGATCAGATGCACCCGACCAACGCCGGAGCGGCTGGCGCGCACGGCGCAGGGCAGATAGCGCTTGAGATCCGGCGACAGCCAGTCGCCAATCGTGATCAGCCGTTCGGCCGTTTCGGTGGTCATCTCGCTGAGTAATTTCCCATCGATATCCGTCACCCCCTGGCTGTCGGTGAGGAAAATCAGCTTGTCGGCTCCAATCGCGATCGACGATGCCTCCGCAACTTCCTCCATCGCCAGGTTGAATATCTCACCGGTCGGACTGGCACCAAGACACGAAAGGATGACGATATTCCCAATGGCCAGTTGAGCCTTGATTCCCTCCGCATCGATCTTGCGCACGCTGCCCGCATACTGCATATCGACGCCATCAAGCACGCCGAGCGGCTTGGCCGTGATGAAATTGCCGGCAATGACGCGAATCGTACTGTTGGCCATCGGCGTATCGGGCAAACCCTGCGAGAGCAGCGCGTCGATTTCCAGATAGACGCTACCCACGGCGTCAATCACGCAATCGAGCGTCGCCGCATCGGTGACGCGATAACCGCCATGGGTCACCGACTTGAGGCCCTTCTCAACCAGCTCCTCCTCGATCTGCGGACGCGCGCCATGCACCAGCACCAGGCGAACCCCCAGTGCCGCAAGCAGGTTGGCGTCATAGGCCAGGGTGCGCGCCAGCGGACCGGAAATCGCCTTGCCACCGAAGGCAATGACGAACGTCTTGCCCCGGAACAAATTGACATAAGGGGCAACCGAACGGAACAGCGATACGAAGTGGGCGGAACTCAACTCTTCAATCATGTCTTCACTTATCCTTAACTTTTTCCTTTGGCTTCTCGGTTTTCAAGACCGCTTCCAGCCGTTCGCAGATCGTTTGCAGGATCTTCACCCGGGCGAAGCTCTTGTCGTTGGCCTCAACGATGGTCCATGGCGACTGCCCGGTGCTGGTGCGATCGATCATGTCGCATACAGCCTCATGATAAGCCGTGCCTTTCTCGCGGTTGCGCCAGTCTTCCTCGGTGATCTTGAAGCGCTTGAAATCAATTTTCTCGCGCTCCTTGAAGCGTCTTAGTTGTTCCTTGTCGCTGATCTGCAACCAGAACTTGATGACAATCGCACCGTCTTTGTACAGTTCATGTTCGAAGTCATTGATCTCGGAATAGGCCCGGAGCCAGTCGGCCTCGCCGCAAAAACCTTCGACCCGCTCAACCAGTACACGACCATACCAGGTACGATCAAATATGCTGACCCGACCAACGCGTGGAATGTGCCGCCAGAATCGCCACAGGTAGGGCTGCGCTCGTTCTTCCTCAGTCGGCGCGGCGACAGGAACGATCTGATACTGGCGTGCATCAACGGCCGCCGTAACGCGGCGGATGCTGCCACCCTTGCCGGCGGCATCCGATCCCTCGAAGGCAAGAATCAGCGAGTGCTTCTTGAATTCCGGATAACGCACAAGTTCCGAAAGTCGCCCCTGCCACTTGGCAAGCTGCGTTTCGTATTCCTTTTTTTCCAGTTTCTGCGTCAGATCGAGCGCAGTCAGCACATCAAGATGGTCGATTTTTGGCGACATCGGCGGAGCCACGGGATAATTCTGATCGCGCGTGTCGGCCAGTCGCTTCTGCATGGCATCGAGGATGATCTTGCCGACCGTCAGCGAACGATAGTTGTCGTCCGTTCCCTCGACAACAATCCACGGTGCCCATGGCGTATTGGTCATGCGCAACACGTGGCCGGCGGCGTCCTGCAATTTGTCATAGGTTTTCAGGCGCGACCAGCTTTCCTTGGTGACCCGCCAGGCCGTTCTTGGATCTTTTTCGATGGCTTTCAGGCGCTGGCGCTGACCGTCCTTGGACAGGTGAAACCAGAACTTGAGCACCAGTGCACCCTCGTTGACCAGCATCGCCTCAAAGCGGTTGATCTGGTCCATACGCTGGTCGAGATCGCCCTTCGACAAGTTACCAAGAATCCGCTCGGCAATCGGGCTGGAGTACCATGAACCGGAAAAAATGCCGATCCGGCCCTTGGGCGGCAAGGCCCGCCAGAAGCGCCACATGTAGGGCCGCTCACGTTCCTCGTCGGTCGGGGTTGAAAAAGCCAGCGTTGACAGGTAGCGCGGGTCCATCCATTCGTAGAGCACGTTGATCGTTTCGCCCTTGCCCGAGCCATCGACGCCGCTGATCAGGATGACAACCGGAAACTTGCCGTTCTCGCGAAAATCGAATTGAGTATCGAGCAGCGCGGCGCGCAGCTTGGGCTCCTCCTCGCGGAAGGTTTCCTTGTCAATTTTGTGTCCCAGTTCTGCCGATTCAAACATGATCCGCTCCCTTTCTGAAATCACCCCATAAACATTGAATCGCCGCCAGTGCGGCCAAACCCGCCGTTTCGGTACGCAAGATGCGCGGCCCGAGACGGATAGCGACAAAACCGGCCAAGGCCGCCTTCTCCACTTCCTCCGGTGCCAGACCACCTTCGGCACCGATCAACAACTCAACCCGTCCTCCCGGTGCCGGTGGCTCGATGCTGTCCAAAGTCTGCGCCGATCCGGGGGCGAACATCAAACGCAATACGTCTTTGTCGCCCACTTTACCCAGCCAGCGTTCCAGCCCTTCCAAAGCCAACACTTCAGGCACACGGTTACGCCCGCATTGCTCGCAGGCCGAAATCGCCACGCTGCGCCAGTGCTCAATCCGCCGCGCAGCCCGATCTCCTTCCAGTCGAATCACGCTGCGCCGGGAAGTCACCGGAACAATACACGAAACGCCCAATTCAACGGCTTTCTGCACCGTCAAATCCATTTTCTCGCCAGACTGCAGCGCCTGCACCAGCGTCACATTGATCGGCGATTCACAATCAGCATCGCGCCATTCATGCACATCGACCGCCACTCGATCCCGCTCAACCAAGGCAATGCTTACGACATACTCACCGCCCTTGCCATCAAAAAGCACCAGATCGTCGCCTTCGCGCAAACGCAGGACTCGACAGGCGTGCCTCGCAGCCGCCTCCGGCAAAGCAACGCGAGAATTGGCAAACAACGGAATAGGACAGTAAAAGCGGGGGAAACTCATAATGGTATTATATGGAAAACTGACAATCATCGTAGATCATAGGAGTAATGCAGTTATGGCCGTTAGTGCCCCGCTTTGCAATTTTGGCTGGAAAGCAACAGATTTTGAGTTGACCGATACGTTTGGCACCCACAAAACACTGGAAACCCTGCGCGGCCCTCAGGGACTGCTGCTGATGTTCATCTGCAATCATTGCCCCTACGTCAAGGCCATCATCGACCGCATCTGCCGGGATTCGGTAGAAATCCAGGCCATGGGTATCGGTGTCGTAGCCATCATGAGCAACGATCCGCACGCCTATCCGGAAGATTCTTTTGCCAACATGCAAAAGCTGGCCAAGAGTCTTAACCTTCCGTTCCCCTATCTTTACGACCCGACCCAGGGCGTTGCCCGCAGTTACGGCGCTGCATGTACGCCGGATTTCTTCGGTTTCAACAAGGATCTGGAGTTGCAGTATCGAGGCCGCCTCGACTCGAGCGACATTAAGCCAGCCGAGCCCGATGCGCGCCGCGAACTGCTTGACGCCATGCGTCAGATTGCTGCTACCGGACAAGGCCCGACCGAACAGATCGCCAGCATCGGCTGCTCGATCAAGTGGCGAGGTCAGTAAGCTTCATTTAGCAACCCGGCGCCTTTGAGCGCCGGGCTCTCTTTCTGCTAGTTTTCCTGCATCAAGGTCAGTTCGTCATCTGCATGCCGAAGGCGTATCGCCAGGGTACGCGCCAGTTGCGAAACCAACACAAAAGCAATGCGCTTGTGTTCTTCAGCCAGGTAGGTGAACTTATCCGGCGTCAGAACGTAAAACTCAGTATCCGTCGACGCAACCGCGTCGTTGCCGCGCGGCCGATGATCAAGAAATGCCAGCCCGCCAAAAAACTCCCCGCGACCATAGGTGGCGATGTGACACAGGCGAGAACTCCCTCCGACACGGCCCATGATCCGGATTTCTCCGCTACGGATCAGGTAGAGATTGGCATCCGTATCGCCAACGGAGTAGATGGTTTCGCCAGCCTTGCAGCTTCGCGACTCCATGCAATCCTTGAGATCGGTCAGGGTATCCGGCTTGCTCCCCTTGAATAGCGCAATCTCGTGCAGTTCCAGCGGCGGCAGATCGATATCGGTCTTGCCAACGTCGCCAAGCAGACGATCCTCAACCCATTCAATGGCTGCTTCGAGCGTCGGCATGATGATCACTTTCTCGCCGTCCGAAGCCAGCCCGGCCAGTTCCAGAAACTCTTTCAGATTTCTTCCGTTGGGCAAGCTCTCACGCACGTTGGAAAGCAGCAGCGGAACATGGCGTTCGACCAGGGCATCACGCACCAGATTGAGCATATGAACGGCCGTCACGTCGACCGACTGTACGCGGTGCATATCAAGAATCAGGTAGTCGGTCGTCGCCAGTTCGGGCTCTAGCGTCAGGTAGAGCTGGTGCGTCGTTCCGAAAAACAGGCTGCCCTGCAACTCGAAGATGACTGCCGTTTCGCCCAATTGCTCAAGGCGCTGCATTTCGGCTTCCGGTCGATACCAGGTCGATGAACGCCGTCCGACGAAGCTCTTGCGACGTACCACGTTGCCGCCGACCTGTTCACGCAGGAAAAGAATGATCGAAAGAATGACGCCCACGGCGGACGCCGCAATCAAACCGACAAATAGCGCTGCTCCGATTACCACCAGCACCACCGAGAAATCCAGCACGGTCGTCCGCGATTCAAGAAAACGCAGAGGATCGGTATCAATCATGCGCAAGCCGACGACGATCAGCACACCGCTCAAAGTAGCGATCGGAATCCAGGCGACAAAGGCGCCAAGCAGCAGAGCCACGACCAGTGCTGTAACGCCTTCGACAATCCCTGAAATCCGCGTCTTGGCACCGCTGGTCAGGTTGACCAGACTAGCCCCCATGGTTCCGGCACCAGGCATGCCACCTATGGACGAGGACAGCACGTTGGCAAAACCCTGTGCCGCCAGTTCGCGGTTCGGATCGTGGCGGGTACGGGTCATCTGATCAAGGATGACGCAGGTCTTGAGGGTATCGATGGAGAGCAATGCGGCCAGCGTAATTGCACTGCCAATGAGTGCCCCAACCTGTGATAGCTTGAGGTCACCAATCTGGTACCAGCGATTGGTGATCAACTCGACGTAGCCTTCACCGGTTGCCCCGAGCGGCCCGATGACCAGCGAGTTTCCGTCCAGAGTGAGCATCGACGGATCGCTGCTGGCGATTCCGGCATAGGTAAGAATGCCGGCAAGTATTCCAAGAATGGTGCCCGGCACAGCCTTGGTGAATTTTGGCGCAACGAACATGACGACGATGGTCACCCCGCCAACAGCCAGGCTCCGCCAATCCCAGAACTGCAGTTTTATCAGAGCATCGAACCAGGATGTGCCGGCCGGTGCGCCGGCGAACTTGGGTAGCTGGCCGCCGATGATGATCAGTCCGACACCGCTCAGGTAACCGCTAACGACCGGATAGGGAATGTACTTGATCAGTTTGCCGATGCCGAGAAAACCAATGAGCACCTGGATCACGCCAGTGAGAATACCGAGAACGGTCATCATCAGGACGATAGGAAGCGGCTGCACGCCTTGTGAAACCAACTGGATGGCAAACGCTGAAAGCACCGCTGCCGCCGGCGCACAAGGAGCACTGATCAGCCGATCAGTGCCGCCAAAGGTAGGAGCGATAAGGCCGAGAGCCGTAGCGCCGAGAATACCGGCCAAAGCACCAAAGGCAGCGTATTGAGGGCTGATCGCGGAATAAACGGTAACCCCGAACGCCACGGCCGCCGGCAGCGCGACGAGCATGGCGGCGAAACCTCCCCAGAAATCCCCCGAATGGCGCATCCATGTCCCGGAAAACTCGCGCATCACTCACTCCCCGATCAACGGTCAGTTTGTCGAAACCGTAGTTTCCACTATACCCCAGCATATGCCCGATGCAACGCCCCGAATGGCTATGAAAATTTGCCCAAAGCCCTTTGGATGAATTAGACTTGGCCGTCATCACCACTTGTGTAATGCTATCCTCTGTAAATGCTGCCGTTTGAAGCCGTACCATCCTTGTGCAACACCAAGGAACGCCAATAACCTTACTGGAGTACTTGCCTGATGTCTGAAGCCAAAAAAGCCAACATTGACGGCGCAGCGTTTCACGCTGAAATTGACGACAAGCTTCTCAAATCCGTTGCCGCTGAACCCATCACTGCGAATACCAAGGAAATCTACAAAGCCCTCTCACAAGTCGCTCGCGACCAGTTGGCGGAACGTTGGGTAAAAACGCAGGTTGCCGACCGCAAGAAAAAAACGCGCCGCATCTACTACATGTCTATGGAGTTTTTGATCGGGCGTACATTGAATAACGCACTCTCGGCGCTTGATCTTCGTGACAAGGCGGATGCGGCTTTCTCTAACGTTGGTGGTCCATCGCTTACCGAAATCATTGAATGCGAACCGGATGCCGCACTCGGCAATGGCGGTCTCGGCCGTCTGGCCGCGTGCTTCCTGGACTCGATGGCCACACTGGAACTACCGTCCTGGGGTTACGGGATGCGCTACGAGTATGGCATGTTCGCACAATCGATTCTTAACGGTGGCCAGATCGAACATCCAGACTCGTGGCTGGTCGACGGAACACCATGGGAATTTCCGAGACCCGGTACGCACTTTACCGTTCGCTTTGGCGGTACCGCCGAGCACCACGGTGAGTGGGCAGAATGGAATGCGGCTGAAGCCGTAGAAGCCCGCGCCTTCGACTACGTCATACCAGGCCATGGCACGGATCGCGTAAGTACCCTGCGACTTTGGAAAGCCGGCGCGCCAGCCCAAATTGACCTGAACGCCTTTAATTCCGGTGACTACGCCCGCGCTGCCGAATTCAAGAACCGGTTTGAAAACATTTCATGGGTACTTTACCCGAACGACAGCACGCCTGCCGGTCGCGAACTGCGCTTGAGACAGGAATATTTCTTCGTTGCTGCCTCACTGCAGGACATCCTTTTCCATCACCTTGAGGAATACGGCAGCCTTCACAACCTGGCCGATCAGGTCGCCATCCACCTCAACGACACCCATCCGGCAATCAGTGTCGCCGAACTGATGCGTCTGCTTTGCGACGACTATGGCATGCTCTGGAGCGAGGCCTGGAGTCAATGCAAGCGAATTTTCTCCTATACCAACCACACCCTGATGCCAGAAGCGCTCGAAACTTGGCCGGTCGGTCTTATGCACTATCTGCTGCCGCGCCACATGCGGATCATCTTCCGCATCAATCAGGAATTCCTCAAGGAAGTCGAACTGCGCTTCCCGGGCAATATCGAACTCATCCGCCGCATCTCGCTGATTGACGATGCCGACGGGAACGAGGACAACAAGCGCGTCCGCATGGCCCACCTCTCCATCGTTGGCAGCCATCGAGTCAATGGTGTTTCACAGTTGCACTCGGATCTGATGGTCCAGACGATCTTTTCCGATTTTGCAAAACTTTACCCGGATCGTTTCCACAACAAGACCAACGGTGTCACCCCGCGCCGCTGGCTGGCGCAGGCCAACCCGGGGCTTTCCGGCCTGCTCGATGAGCGCATCAGCAAAGACTGGCGGCTCAACCTTGACCGTCTGCAAGAGCTACGGCCACTGGCCAATGACGAAGGTTTCCGTACCTCATTTGCCGCAGCCAAACACAGCAACAAATTGCGACTGGCCGACTACATCAAGCGTGAGACGGGCGTCATTCTCAACCCGGATAGTCTGTTCGACATACAAGTCAAACGTATTCACGAATACAAGCGGCAGCTACTCAACGTGCTGCACGTCATCACCCGCTACAACGCGATTCTGCACGGACTAGCGGACAATACCGCACCCCGCTGCGTAATTTTTGCCGGCAAGGCCGCATCGTCTTACTACATGGCCAAACAGGTGATCCGCCTGATTCATGATGTTGCCAACACTATCAACAACGACCCACGCGCCAAGGACAAGCTGAAAGTGGTATTCGTGCCGAACTACGGTGTTTCTGTCGCAGAATTGATCATGCCGGCCGCCGATCTTTCTGAGCAGATATCCACTGCAGGGACCGAGGCCTCGGGTACAGGCAACATGAAGTTTTCAATGAATGGCGCATTGACCATCGGTACTGAGGATGGAGCCAACATCGAGATCAGAGACAACGTTGGCGCGGAGAACATCTTCATCTTCGGCAATACCACGCCGCAGGTCGAGGCGATCAGGAAGGCTGGCTATGACCCAAGAGCCATTTACCAGAACAACGCAATGCTCAACGAGACATTGAACAAGATCGATGGCGGATTCTTTTCACCAACCGACCGAAAGCGTTATCACGACGTCTTCAATAGCCTGGTAAATTATGGCGATCACTATCTGCTGCTAGCCGACTACGCGGATTACATTGCAACGCAATCCCGCGTCGATGAGCTTTACACCACCCCCGCCGAGTGGCAACGCAAAGCCATTCTCAATGTCGCCGGCATGGGCACCTTCTCGTCCGACCGTACCATTCGCGACTACGCCGTTGACACGTGGAACATGGGTGCACTTTTAAAGAAAGCCTGACATGCTGAGTAAAGCTGAAGTCATCTCCCTCTGCCGCGGCGAACATGGCGATCCGTTTGCCATTCTCGGACTGCACACTGACGCCAAGGGACGCATCTGGTTGCGCAGTCTGCAACCGGGCGCAACGTCGGTATCCATCATCGATTCCGAAAGCGGAGAGGTACTGGTTGAACTGACTCAACGCAAAATCGAGGCTCTGGGTGAATCCTCGGGGTTTTTCGAGGCCTCCATTCTCGGCCGCAACAAGTTTTTCGACTATCGCTTGCGCATCGTCTGGCCCGGTGGGGTACAGGAAGTCGACGACCCGTACCGCTTTTCAACGGTGCTCGGAGAGCTTGACGTCTGGTTGCTGGCCGAAGGCTCGCACCTGCGCCCGTACGAACGCCTCGGTGCGCATTTGCGGGAAATCGATGGGGTCAAAGGCACGGCCTTTGCGGTCTGGGCACCCGATGCCCAACGCGTCAGTGTCGTGGGTGACTTTAACACCTGGGATGGTCGCCGGCACCCGATGCGACTCCGGCGTGAATGCGGCGTATGGGAACTCTTTCTGCCGGGTGTCGGAACCGGTGCCTGCTACAAATACGAGATCCGTTCAAAGGACGGGCACGTCCTTCCTCTCAAGGCCGACCCCTATGGCTTTGCTGCAGAACTGCGCCCATCGACGGCCTCGATTGTCAGCGAACTGCCACAGACCATAACGCGCGCTGCGGTTGAAACCTCCAAGAAGCTGAACTTGCCGGTATCGATCTATGAAGTTCATCTTAGTTCCTGGCGACAAGCGGATGACGGCGGATTCCCCGACTGGCAACGCATTGCCGAAACTCTGATTCCCTATGTCACCGACCTTGGCTTTACACACCTCGAACTGTTGCCAATTTCTGAACACCCTTTCGATGGCTCTTGGGGTTATCAACCTCTTGGCCTCTACGCACCAACCGCTCGCTTTGGCTCACCGCAAGGGTTTTGCGACTTCGTTTCGGCGTGTCATAAGGCGGGAATCGAGGTCATCGTTGACTGGGTTCCGGCGCACTTCCCCACCGACGAACACGGACTTAGCCGCTTTGACGGACGACCTCTTTACGAACACGCCGACCCGCGCGAAGGCAAGCATCAAGACTGGGGTACGCTGATCTACAACTTTGGCCGCCGCGAGGTGTTCAATTATCTGGTCGGTAACGCCCTCTTCTGGATCGAGCATTACGGCGTTGATGGCCTTCGCGTAGACGCTGTCGCCTCGATGCTCTACCGCGACTACAGCCGTTCTGCCGGCGAGTGGGTGCCCAACATCTACGGAGGCCGGGAAAACCTCGAAGCGGTTCACTTCCTGCGCCGGATGAATGAGACGATTGGCCAGGAATGTCCGGGGGCATTGACCTATGCCGAGGAATCGACGGCTTGGCCTTCCGTGAGCCGCCCCCCATCAATGGGCGGTCTGGGTTTCCATTACAAGTGGAACATGGGCTGGATGCATGATGTGCTCGATTACATGACACACGATCCAATCCATCGCCGCTATCACCACAACCAGCTCACCTTCGGCCTGCTTTACGCTTTTACCGAGAACTTTGTTCTTCCTTTGTCACACGATGAAGTGGTGCACGGCAAGGGTTCGCTGATCAGCAAGATGTCTGGCGATTACTGGCAAAAATTTGCCAACCTGAGGACGCTCTACGGTTTCATGTGGGCACACCCTGGCAAGAAGTTGCTGTTCATGGGCGGCGAATTTGCACAGTGGCGCGAATGGAATGACCAATCGTCGCTTGACTGGAACTTGCTCGACTTCCCGCAGCATGAAGGTGTGCGCTGCCTGATCCGGGACCTGAACAAGCTCTATCGTGACACACCTGCACTGCATGAGTTGGACTTTGATCCCGCCGGTTTCGAGTGGATTTCTGCCAACGACTCCGACAATTCCGTGATTTCTTTTGTCCGCCGTGGCCGTGACCGTTCACGCGCCATCGTCTGTGTGTGCAATTTCACGCCGGTCGTTCGACATGACTACCGGATTGGAGTCCCCGGCCCGGGCGAGTATCACGAGCGACTCAATACCGACTCACAGCACTACGGTGGCAGCAACGTGGGCAACGAATTTGGCGTCGTCGATGCTGAGCAGATTCCCGCACACGGTCGGGAATGGTCAGTCTCGTTGACCATTCCACCTCTGGCTACCGTATTTTTTGAATGGGAACACTGAGCATCAATACCAAACTGAAGGAAGGGCGGCCTTGGCCGCTCGGGGCTCACTGGGATGGTTCAGGCGTCAATTTCACGCTGTTTTCGGCGCACGCCGAGCTGGTTGAGTTGTGTATTTTTGAAGACAGTGCGATGCATGTACTGTCTCTTCCGAAATGTACCGACCAAGTCTGGCACGGCTATCTTCCTGGCGCGGCTCCTGGTCTCTGCTATGGCTTTCGTGTGCACGGCCCACAGGCACCGGGTCATCGTTTCGACCCACAACGCGTGCTGCTTGATCCCTATGCACGCGAACTGACCGGCGTCTTCACCTACGAGCACCGACCGTCTGCAGCGAACTGCCTGAAGGCGTGCGTTGTTGACGAGTCGTTCAATTGGGGAAACGATGCCCCTCCAGCCATTCCATGGGCTGACTCGGTGCTTTACGAAATCCAGGTCAAGGGAGCGACACGGCAACATCCCGGCGTCCCTGAGGCAACGCGCGGCACTTATGCCGGACTGGCCTCTCCGGCCATGCTTGATCACTTCAGGCACCTTGGCATTACGGCGGTCAACCTGCTGCCGGTGCATTGTTTCCTGGATGAAGAACGGCTCGTACATAGCGGCCGCGCCAACTACTGGGGTTACAACACGCTTGCTTTTTTTGCACCCGAACCACGTTTTGCAGCACGCGCGGGTGGCCAATCGGTCATCCATGAATTCAAGTCAATGGTTCGTTCGCTTCATGCAGCGGGCATCGAAGTCATCCTCGACGTAGTGTTCAACCATACGGCCGAAACCGATGAAAACGGACCGACCATCTCCTTCCGTGGCATCGACAACGCCAGCTACTATCGCCTGCCGGTCGAGGATCTCAATCGCTACGAGAATTTCAGTGGTTGCGGCAACACCTTCAATCTCGCCACACCGCGCGTCCTGCAGCTCGTTATGGACTGTCTGCGTTACTGGGTTGGCGAAATGCACGTAGACGGCTTCCGCTTTGATCTGGCTGCCGCCCTGACCCGTGACAGCGGCTTCCTGACAGCCATCCGTCAGGACCCGTTGCTATCCGGGGTAAAAATGATTGCCGAGCCTTGGGATCTAGGTCCTGATGGGTATCACCTGGGGAGATTCCCCGCTGGCTGGGGAGAGTGGAACGACCGATTTCGTGACGACCTCCGGGCCTTCTGGCTAACCCGTGAGACCGGTGTAGCCTGCCTTGCCCAGCGCCTTGCCGGGTCAAGCGAAATATTCCACCATGGCGGACGCGCCCCGCAGGCCGGAGTCAATTTCATCACCGCTCATGACGGCTTTACCTTGCGCGATCTGGTCAGCTATAAAGAAAAACATAACGAACTCAACGGCGAAAACAACCGCGACGGACATAGTCATAATCTCTCCTGGAATTGCGGCGAAGAAGGCGAGAGCCATGACCCGATGGTCGTCAAGCGGCGCTTTCAATTGAAGCGCGCACTTCTGACCACTCTTTTTATAGCCCAAGGTGTTCCGATGCTGCAGGGTGGCGACGAACTGGGCCGTACGCAGTCTGGCAACAATAATGCCTACTGCCAGGACAACCTACTGACGTGGCTTGACTGGCCACATGCCGACGCGGATCTGATTGGTTTTACCGCCGGGCTCATCAAGTTGCGGAAACTCTTTCCGCAACTGAGGCGAGGTGAATGGCTAACGGGTGAAACCAAGTTACGAGGAAAGCGCGATATTCTTTGGTGGCACCCGGATGGACGCGAGATGGGTTGGGATGACTGGCATTCGTCACACCTCGAAGCGCTAGGCCTGATTCTAGCGCCAGAAGACGCCGAGTGTAATTCTCAAACGCTGCTTATGCTCATCAATCGCGATGCGGAAGCAAGATGCTTCCATCTGCCACCGGGCGCTTGGCGTCAACTCTGCGATAGCAGCGCCGACGCGCCCTTTGCGCCGCTGGAGAAGCAGATCACCAGTACGTTATCCTCACGTAGCGTGCAGCTACTCTCGCAGGAATAGGTTCATATGGCATTTACCCGACAAAGCGGCATTCTGCTGCACCCAACCTCGCTTCCCGGTCCGCATGGCTCAGGAGACCTGGGGCCATCGGCTTATCATTTCGTCGACTGGCTGGTCGCAGGAAGCCAGACACTGTGGCAGATTCTTCCCCTTGGCGGTATCGGCCCCGGGAATTCACCCTACATGACACCGTCGGCGTTTGCCGGCAATGAACTCCTGATTGACCTGGCTCAGCTTCGCGAGGCTGGCTGGCTGACTCTCGCGGACGTCGCTCCCGACCCCTACTTCAAGAACGCACGCGTTGATTTCCCGGTGGTAAAGGGTTTTCGCATGGCCCGATTGCGTTTGGCAGCTGAACGGTTTTTCGCCGATGCCCAGCGCGAATCAAAAGAATCCTTTTCGGTGTTCTGCACCAACGCCAGCGAGTGGCTCGATGACTATGCGCTATTCATGGCCCTGGACAAGAACCATAGTAGCCAAGGCAAGGTCTGGCAAGACTGGCCGGCGGCGCTTGCCCAGCGCAAGCCAAGAGCATTGAAGGAAGCCACTGAAAAACTCGTCGACGAATGCAATTTCTGGAAGTTCTGCCAATGGCGGTTCTATGACCAGTGGGCGGCGCTGAAAGACTACGCCAACGCACGGGGAGTTCAAATCGTTGGCGACATGCCGATATTTGTTTCAGCCCACAGCGCCGACGTCTGGGCCAATCAGCAATTGTTTGATCTCGATGCCAGCGGAAGACCACGCGTTGTTGCCGGCGTTCCTCCAGATTACTTCAGCGCAACCGGCCAACATTGGGGAAACCCTCTCTACAACTGGCCTGCACATGCTATGGAAGGCTATTGCTGGTGGATCGAGCGAATGCGCACGACGCTGGCGCTCTGCGATATCGTCCGCATTGATCATTTCCGCGGCTTCGAATCCTACTGGGAGATTCCGGCCGACTCGAAAACTGCCGTTAACGGACACTGGAAAAAGGGGCCAGGAGCAGCCTTTTTCAGTGCTTTGACAAAATCTCTGAAAAAGAAGAACGACAAGGGCACGGGCAAGCTCAGCATCATTGCCGAAGATCTTGGCATCATCACACCCGAAGTCACCGCACTGCGCGAATCGATAGGTTTGCCAGGCATGCGCATTCTGCAGTTCGCTTTCGACGGTCATACGGATAATCTCTATCTGCCGCACAACTTCGAGATCAATACGGTCGTTTATACCGGCACCCACGACAACGATACAACATGTGGTTGGTGGAGCAACCTCACTTCCCAAGACAAGGACTACGTTCGCCGGTATCTTGGGATCAGCGGTGAATCCATTCAGTGGGACATGATCCGTGTCGCCTCGGTCTCGGTTGCTGCGCTCGCCATCATCCCGATGCAGGACGTACTCGGCCTCGACTCAACGCACCGCATGAACCAGCCGAGTCAGGCTGAGGGCTCTTGGGAATGGCGTTTTGGCTGGGATCAGGTTGCATCTTGGCACGCTGAACGCCTTGCCGAATTGGCGCGGCTGCACGGGCGTATCCCCAAACGATTTGAAACGCACCAGCCGGCTGAGAACACGAACTGACTCTGAAAAATCCAGCAAACGACGGAAAAAGAATCACAAAATCAGCAAGTTACAATAAATGCATTTGTAGTATAATTGCGGCATTGATCTAAATTTTGGTACCAATATTTCCACCCCTGAAGGAGAGAACCATGGCCGAGACGATCATCAAAACAGCCCCCAAAAAAGCAGCGACCAAAGCGGTGACTGTCAGTGCAAAACCAGCGGACAAGAAACCAGCGCCCCCCAAGGCACCGGCTGTTGCCAAGCCTGCCGCAAAAAAGCCCGCCACCACGGCTCCTGCCACGACCAAGCCTGAGGTCAAGAAACCCACTGCGACCAAACCCGCAGTGGCCAAAACATCAACCGCAAAAACTTCTGCAGTAAAGCCTACTGCCAAGAGTTCCAGCAAGGCCATGGTAATCAGCGACGCCCAGCGCTATCGCATGGTTGCTGAAGCTGCCTACTATCGCGCCGAAAGCAATCAGTTCAAGAGCGACTCTGTACGCGACTGGATTGAAGCGGAAGCCGATATCGCCGCGCTACTCAACGGCACAAAGTAAACGTTCAAAAAACGCCCGGCGTCTGCCGGGCGTTTTTGTATTACCTGCCGTCGATTGCCAAACGATAATCGACGGCAAAAAGACGGAATCAAAGACTGCGATAGAGCGCCTCATAGTTCGCTGCTGAATCATCCCAGGAATAATCCTGAGCCATGGCCCGCCGCTGAACTTTCTGCCAGGTAGGGTTATCGTGGAAAAGAACGCAAGCCTCGCGGATACGTGCGCCAAGCGCCTGGCGAACCGCATCGTTGAATACGAAGCCGGTCGCGCAATCAGCCTGAAGGTTTTCCGCAGTCGCATCAACCACGGTATCGGCAAGACCGCCGACCCTTCTCACGAGCGGCAAGGTGCCGTAACGCAAGGCATATAACTGTGTCAGACCGCAGGGTTCAAAGCGTGACGGAACCAGGAAGACATCAGCTCCGGCCATAAAGCGATGGGACATTGATTCGTCATATCCAATATGCACTGCCACGTTCTCAGGATTGGCTGAAGCCGCGTATTGAAAACCCGCCTCAAGATCCCCCTCGCCGGTACCAAGCACCGCAAGCTGGGCACCTTCGCGAAGCAGATCGGGCAGTGCGGCCAGCAGTAGGTCCATACCTTTCTGCGATGTCAATCGGCTGACGACCGCGAACAATGGCCCGGTGGCTTTATCCGAGAGACCCAGTTCCCTTTGCAATGCGCTCTTGCAGGCGTACTTTCCATCGAGATTGCCTGCACTGTAGGACTGCGCAATGGCTGAGTCGTCCGGGTTCCATATCTCGTAATCAACACCGTTGAGGATGCCGGAAAGGTCACTGCCACGGTCACGCAACACACCTTCAAGGCCGCAACCAAACTCCGGGGTCCGGATTTCGCGAGCATAGGTTGGCGAAACGGTTGTTACTTTATTCGAATAGACCAGACCCGCCTTCATAAACGATAGCTTGCCGTGGAACTCGAGGCCATGCGGAGTCAACTTGCGCGTCGGCAATCCGAGCTCGGCATGGCAGTCGAGCGGAAATATCCCCCGGAAAGCGAGATTGTGTACGGTGAAAACCGTCGCCGCTTTCATTCCGGGATTTTGAGCCATATAAACGGGGGCCAACCCGGTGTGCCAGTCATGAGCGTGAACAACGTCTGGCCGCCACCCTGGATCCAGTTCACCTGAGGCGATATGCGCGGCTACCCACCCGAGCAGTGCAAAACGACGATGATTGTCGCTCCAGTCGTGGCCATCCGGACCGACATAAGGATTGCCTTCTCGCTCATAAAGGAAGGGGGCATCTATCACGTAAGCCTGGACCCCACTGTCCGACAAACGCCCGGCAAGCAGCGTCACGACAGCCGCCCCAAACGCCGGACCAATCCGTGTCAACAGCTTGAGATCGGCCATTCCCTTGAGAATGCCTGGCAATCCCGGCACCAGAACTCTCGCATCAAGGCCGCGTTTGACAAGCGCAGGAGGTAGCGCAGCGACGACATCGGCTAACCCCCCCGTTTTGACCAAGGGGTATATTTCGGAAGCAACATGTAATATGCGCATGGAACTCAATCAACAAAAATAGCCGCATAAGCGACTTGGAAAGAAGTTGTCATTCTCCGACGTAACCAGCAACCGAACTGCGATAAATTGGCAGTTCGGTCAAATGGTCGATTGCTTCACCAGAGAAGCTTGAAATGAATGAAACGTGCATGGCTCATCAACTTTATACACTTGATACGCCGTGCCAATAGCATGCTTGTCAGCAACACATCAGACGAGCCGATCAATCATCTGCTGGGTAACCAGCGTGATGCCATTCTCGGTACGCCGGAAGCGGCGTGCATCCTCCCCGGGATCCTCTCCAATAATCATTCCTGGTGGAACCCTAACGCCGTGGTCGATAATGCATCGGTTCAGGCGTGCTCCGCGGCCAATATCCACATCCGGCAACAGTACCGACCAATTAACCTTGGCGTAGGAATGAACGCGGCACGAAGAGAACAACAACGAACGATTCATTTCACCGGAAATGATGCACCCACCCGAAACCGTAGACTCAATTGCGATTCCGTGACGATCAATCTGATTGTGAACAAATTTGGCTGGCGGAAGTTGTTGCTGATAAGTCCATATAGGCCAGTTACGGTCATATAAATTCAGCGCTGGCTCCGTGGCCGTAAGATCAACGTTGGCTTCCCAATACGCATCAACTGTACCCGCATCACGCCAATAATCCTCTTTGCCAGGTTTCTCATCTGGAGCGTGCACACAACTGCGATTGAACGAGTGCGCCTTTGCAAGGCCATTCTTCACGGCATATGGAATGATGTCTTTGCCGAAATCATGACTGGATGTCGGGTCGGCTATATCCCGCTTAAGTTCGCTGTACAGATACTTGGCATTGAAAATGTAAATCCCCATGCTACACAAGGAATAGTCCGGCTTGCCGATGATGGAGGGTGGATCCGCTGGCTTTTCGACGAATTCCGTGATTCGTTGATTTTCATCAACCGCCATCACACCAAACCCGCTCGCCTCCTTACGTGGAACCTCGATGCAAGCGACAGTGCACTCAGCGCCGCTCTCCACGTGGTCAATCAGCATCGCCGCGTAACTCATTTTATACACGTGATCGCCCGCAAGGATCACGACATACTCAGGCGCGGGATCGTAGGTCGAAAGAATGTCGATGTTTTGATAAACCGCATCCGCCGTTCCCCGATACCAGGACTCCTCATTTATGCGCTGTTGCGCTGGCAGCAGATCAACAAACTCATTGACCTCGCCGCGCAGGAAACCCCAGCCACGCTGGAGGTGACGCAGCAGACTATGCGATTTGTACTGGGTTACGACCCCAATGCGCCGAATACCCGAGTTAACGCAGTTGGACATGGCAAAATCAACGATCCGGAACTTGCCGCCGAAATAGACGGCTGGCTTCGCCCGGTTGTCAGTCAATTCGTGCAACCGACTTCCACGGCCTCCGGCAAGAACAAGCGCAACCGCCTTACCTGGTAGTGTAAAACTCCGCCTCTCCAACATGTTAGTACCCCCTTGGAAAAAACTGATTGGCCTTTCAATAACAACTAATCTGGAACTCTGCTCCTAACTAATCACATCCGGTGCATTTCGCCCCGAAATCTCAGCAATTCGAGCCACTTTCTCGGCAAGTGAGACGAGAGGTGCCAGTGCTTCCTGTGTCGGTATCTCGTGCAAGGCGGGATCGGCCACATAGCGCTCCAGGTAGAGCCGCAAGGTAGCTCCTTCAGTGCCGGTACCTGACAGTCTGAAGACAACACGTGACCCATCGTCAAGCAAGATCCTGATGCCCTGCTTTTCGCTACGCGACCCATCAACTGGGTCCGTATAGCAGAAGTCGTCTGCCTCCTTGATACGCAGGCCATCAAAAACCTGGCCAGGCAGCGTTGGCAACTTTTGACGGAGTTCGGAGAAAATCGTCTCGGCTTTCGTCGATTCTATACCTTCATAGTCATGCCGCGAGTACACATTGCGACCAAAATGCCGCCAGTGCTCGCGGACGATCTGATCGACAGGTTCATTGCGTACGGCAAGAATGTTGAGCCAGTAGAGTACGGCCCATAGACCGTCTTTTTCGCGCACATGATCAGATCCAGTGCCTGCGCTCTCTTCGCCACAAAGTGTCGCTTTTCCGGCATCAAGCAGATTACCGAAATATTTCCAACCGGTCGGGGTTTCATAACACGGAATACCAAGTTCAGCAGCGACTCGATCAAGAGCGCAACTGGTCGGCATCGAACGAGCGACGCCCGCCAGTCCTTTGGCGTAAGCGGGGATCAGCTTGTAATTTGCGGCGATTATGGCGATGCTGTCACTCGGACTGACAATGAAATTCCGCCCAACGATCATGTTGCGATCACCGTCACCATCGGACGCAGCACCAAAAGACAGTCCGGAATTAGGGTCAGCGAGCGCTGAAACCAGATCAGCGGCATAGACGGGATTCGGATCAGGATGGCCGCCACCAAAATCCGGTAAAGGGATGCCGTTGACCACAGAACCGGCGGGCGCACCCAGACGCCCTTCGAGAATCGCGTGCGCATAAGGACCATTGACGGCATGCATTGCATCGAACCGGATGCGGAAATCGGGGCGGGCCAGAAGACGGCCAATTCGATCAAAGTCGAACAAGGACTCAAGAAGCTCGGAATAGTCTGCCACCGGGTCTATAACTTCAACAACCATGTCCCCAATGATTGTCTCACCCAAGTTCCCAAGATCGATATCAGCCGACTCTACCGTGTGGTACTCACTAATTATCTGAGTTCGCTTGTATACCGCGTCGGTAAAAACCTCGTTGGCCGGTCCTCCGTTTCCGAGGTTGTACTTGATACCAAAATCTTCATCAGGCCCGCCAGGATTATGGCTTGCAGACAAAATGATGCCGCCAAAAGCACGGCGCTTACGGATTACTGCACTGGCCGCAGGGGTGGAAAGTATCCCACCTTGTCCAACTAGTACCCGACCAAATCCCGCCGCCGCAGCCATACGGAGAATGGTCTGAATCGCCACGTCGTTGAAGTATCGTCCATCCCCGCCGAGGACTAGCGTCATGCCCTGCTGGCCCGAAAGCGTGTCAAAAATCGACTGGACAAAATTCTCGAGATAGTGGGGCTGGCTAAAAGATTTGACCTTCTTGCGCAGCCCGGAAGTCCCTGGTTTCTGGCCGGAAATTGGAGTCGTCGAAACGCTTACGATATTCATAATATTCCTCATCGTTCTGAGTCAGGCCGAAACAAAAAACATCCCGCTGAAAGAAATCCAAAGCGCTAAAGATACTTTCGTGCAAAAGATAACAGCCCTTGGGTAGATGCGTCGAGGGATTTCGCCAATTCCGGATTGTGGACTGCCGGAAGAATGCGGCTAGCAACGGCCTTGCCCAGCTCAACACCCCACTGATCAAACGAATTGATTCCCCAGATAGCCCCCTGAACGAAGACCTTATGCTCATAGAGGGCGACCAGAGAACCCAACGCCCCCGGGTTCAGGCTGCTCAACAACAGCGTCGACGAAGGCTGGTTGCCGGCAAAGACGCGGTGCGGCAACAGATCAGCAATCTCTTGCGGACTCATCGACTCTTTCTCAAGGCTCACACGCACCTCATCTTCATTCCTACCGAAAGCCAAGGCGGCGCTCTGGGCGAAACAGTTGGACAGCAATGCTTCCTGATGCTCCGGCAACGGAAAATCAGAACGCGCGGCCGCAATGAAATCGCACGGCACCAAGCGCCCGCCCTGATGCAAGAGCTGGAAGAACGCATGCTGTCCGTTGTTTCCCAATTCGCCCCAGACGATAGGACAGGTCGCACAATCCATAGCCTCTCCACCGATGGTCACCGACTTGCCGTTGCTCTCCATTTCGAGTTGCTGCAAGAAAGACGGAAAGTATTTGAGCGACTCGTTGTAGGGCAACACCGAATTGGTCGATGCGCCAAGGAAATTGGTGTTCCAAATTCCGATCAATGCCATGACTACCGGCAAGTTGCGTTCTAACGGTGCTGTGCGGAAGTGCTCGTCCATGCGCTCGGCACCACGCAACATTTCGTCGAAAGCGTGCGGACCGATGGCGATCATCAACGCCAGGCCGACAGCAGACCACAGGGAATAACGTCCACCGACCCAATCCCATATTGGAAAGACCAGACCCTCACTGACGCCGAACTCGACCGCCCGCTCCGGCCGGCTCGAAACGGCCGCAAAATGGTTTTCCGAGACCAGTTCGTCGCCAAGATTCGCACGTAGCCAATTGCGCGCCGTATTCGCGTTGATCATGGTTTCTTGCGTGGTAAATGTCTTACTGACGATAATAAAGAGTGTCGTGCGTGGATCAAGTGTCTGGAGCAGAGGTGCCAACTGGGCCCCGTCGAGATTCGAAATATAGTGAACGCCAAGCGCAGGATGGCTAATCGAACGCAAGGCCTGCCCCATCATTTTTGGCCCCAGATCCGAGCCGCCAATACCGATATTAACGACATCCCGAATCGGCATTCCTTTATGCCCCATACATTTTCCGGCACGCATGCGTTCTGCAAATTCTGCCATACGCACTCGTGTCTTGATGACATCCGGCATGACGTCAAACTGGCTGCTCGGGAACGGGCCGGCTGAACGACGCAAGGCAACGTGCAGAACGGAACGGTCCTCGCTGACGTTGATCCGCTCGCCGGAGAACATCCGTTCCGCCCGCGCTTGAACGCCAGCCTCTTTGGCTAGCTCGGTAAGCAACCCGAGGGTTTCGGCGGCGACTCGCTGCTTGGAGAAATCGTAAAACATCCCGTCAAAGGACAGCGAAAGCGACTCCACGCGCTTTGGATCCCTGGCAAACATTTCTCTCAGGTGGGTCACGGCAAATGCTTTTTGGTGAGCGCTAAGGGCGGCCCACGCTGGCGAGGAAGTGATGGTCATTTCTATAACACCTTTTCGTAAAAATTTCGTGGTTCTTTCCGAGGGATACCAAGCCAGGTAGCCTCGTCAGAGTTATTCTATGTGAAAAATATGCCGCGCCGTGACACTCACTCCAAAATTATTCCACGCACCATTCAGCACGAAACCGTGACCACGCGTTCGTTCTGCGGCACTCACGAAACATTTGCAGCTGATCGACCGCAATTGGCATCACGAAACGTCGGGAAGCAGAACGCCTTTTTAGCAAACCAAGCGCTTTGCTCACACATGGCCCAACTTTTGCATCTGTCCGGCTACAAATTCAGAATTCGCACGGTCGTCAGTCCACCGAATCGAGCTGTTAATCCTGCCCGGACTGGAAAAATCCTTTGATTTGGATCATAATATCTACTCTCATGCGGTGGTTGGCAGAAGCGCCTCTACGTTCGTTCTATAGTCGCTTGTAAGGCTGACGAAAAATCCGCCGCAGGCTGGGGTCGTTCAACCGAATCCCTCTTGGCTTTTGGTCAATTGTTTTTGGTGTAGAGATGATGGCTGTGTGGTTGATGCGGATAAGCGCACCCATTGTCGCCCTTCAATTTTTTTAACGAGGAAAGTGAATCATGACTATCAAAGTGGGTATCAACGGTTTTGGCCGTATCGGGCGCATGGTGTTCCGTGCAGCTGTGCAAAATTTCAGCGACATAGAAATCGTTGGCGTCAACGATCTGCTCGAGCCTGATTACCTGGCCTACATGCTCAAGTTCGACTCCGTACATGGCCGTTTCAAAGGCGAAGTGTCCGTCGAAGGTAGCAACCTCATTGTCAATGGCAAAAAAATCCGCCTGACCGCCATCAAGGATCCTGCTGAGCTGAAGTGGAACGAAGTCGGTGCCGACGTTGTTGTCGAATCGACCGGCCTGTTCCTGACCAAGGAAACAGCTGCCAAGCACATCGCTGCTGGTGCCAAGAAGGTCATCCTTTCCGCGCCGTCAAAGGACGATACCCCAATGTTCGTTTTCGGCGTAAATGACAAGACCTACGCCGGTCAGGACATCATCTCCAATGCATCCTGCACCACCAACTGCCTGGCACCGATCGCCAAGGTCCTGAACGACAACTTCGGCATCAAGCGCGGCCTGATGACCACCGTACATGCTGCGACGGCGACCCAGAAGGTTGTTGACGCTCCTTCGAACAAGGATTGGCGCGGTGGTCGCGGCATCCTCGAAAACATCATCCCGTCGTCGACGGGTGCTGCCAAGGCTGTCGGCGTGGTTATCCCTGAACTGAACAAGAAGCTCACCGGCATGGCCTTCCGCGTTCCGACGTCTGACGTTTCGGTGGTCGACCTCACCGTCGAACTCAATAAGGAAGCTTCTTACGAAGAAATCTGCGCCGCCATGAAGGCTGCCTCCGAAGGCCCGATGAAGGGCGTTCTCGGCTACACCACCGAGAAGGTTGTTTCGACCGACTTCGTGGGCGAGACCTGCACCTCGGTGTTCGATGCTGAAGCCGGCCTCCAACTCGACAAGACCTTTGTGAAGGTTGTTGCCTGGTACGACAATGAAATGGGCTACTCCAACAAGGTGTTGGAAATGGCTCGCGTAATGTCTAAGTAATATCCGGACAAAGGGGCACTGCGGTGCCCCTTTTTTTGTTCAAATCATAGAATTGAATCGAGTATCGCCATGACTTTCAAGCGCCTCACTGACCTGGACGTTTCCGGCAAGCGCGTTTTCATTCGCGCCGACCTGAACGTACCCCAGGACGACAATCTCGCCATCACCGACGACACCCGTGTCCGTGCCGCCCTGCCTGGAATCCAGTACGCCCTCTCCAAGGGTGCTGCCGTGATGGTTACCTCCCACCTTGGCCGTCCTACCGAGGGCGAGTTCAAGCCTGAAGACTCCCTGGCACCGGTTGCCAAGCGTATGTCCGAACTGCTCGGCAAGGACGTTCGCCTGGTCCAGAACTGGGTTGACGGCGGCTTTGAAGTCAAACCCGGCGAAGTGGTCATGCTGGAAAACGCCCGCTGCAACAAGGGCGAGAAGAAATGCAATGAAGATCTCTCGCAAAAAATGGCTGCACTTTGCGACGTATGGGTGATGGATGCATTCGGTACGGCGCACCGTGCTGAAGCGACCACTTACGGCATGGGTAAGTACGCCAAAATTGCCTGCGCCGGCCCTTGTGTTGCCTCAGAACTCGAAGCGTTGACCAAAGCACTGGCCCAGCCGGCTCGCCCGATGGTTGCCATCGTTGGCGGTTCCAAGGTATCGACCAAACTGACGGTGTTAGAAAGTCTCTCGTCGAAAGTAGACCAACTCGTTGTTGGCGGTGGCATTGCCAATACCTTCCTGCTTGCGTCCGGCAAGAATATCGGCAAATCACTCGCCGAACGCGATCTTGTAGATCAGGCCAAGGCTGTCATGGCCAAGGTCAAGGTTCCGTTGCCAACTGACGTCGTCTGTGCCAAGGAATTCTCGGCGACCGCCGTTGCAACCGTCAAGAGTGTTGATGACGTCGCTGATGACGACATGATTCTTGATATCGGCCCGGATTCGGCAAAGGCGCTGGCGGAGATCATCGCTAATGCTGGTACCGTCGTATGGAATGGCCCGGTTGGCGTGTTCGAAATCGACGCATTCGCTAATGGCACGAAGGCGCTAGCGGCTGCTGTTGCCACATCCAAGGCCTTTACCCTGGCTGGCGGTGGTGATACGGTTTCGGCCATCAACGTATTCAAGATCGAAGACAAAGTCGGCTACATCTCAACCGCAGGCGGCGCCTTCCTCGAATTCCTCGAGGGCAAGCGCCTCCCGGCTGTCGACATCCTCGAATCCCGTTTCGCGGATTAAGTGACAATGGCGTTCTAGACACGTAAAGGCGGCCTGACGGTCGCCTTTACTTTTTTTCGGCCGAACCTATGACAACGGCAACGGCTTGGTCGCCAAAACTGCACATATTGTCACCTTCATTCGCATCAAAACTCTTCTGGTAAAAGCCATGACAATTGAACCAAAGTTAATCGATACCCTGCGCAAAAAACGTGAACGGATCACAACCTACATCAAGCCCGAAAAACTGGAAGCCATGCACGCCAAAGGCATGCTGTCAGCACGCGAGCGCGTCAACACGCTGTTTGACGGGGGAACCTTTCAGGAACTCGGGATGCACGCACGACACAACGCCGTTCATTTCGGTATGGAAGGCCGCGATCTACCGGCGGACGGCGTCGTTACCGGCACCGGTTACCTGGGGAACAAGCAGGTTGCGGTGTTCAGCCAGGATTTCAGCGTACTGGCTGGCACGCTTGGAAAAATGCAGGCGCGCAAGATCACCCGTACCATGCGCTATGCTCAGAAGGTCGGCATTCCGGTCGTAGCCTTCAAGGACTCCGGCGGGGCTCGCATTCAGGAAGGTGTAGACGCACTTTCCGGCTACGGTGACGTGTTCTACAACAACGTCCTGCTTTCCGGAGTTGTTCCGCAAATTGCGGTCATCTGCGGCCCGTGCGCCGGCGGTGCTGCCTACTCGCCGGCGCTGATGGATTTTGTCATCATGACGCGCAAAAATTCGTACATGTGCCTGACCGGCCCGGAAGTCATCAAGGCGGTCACTGGACGCACGACGACCATCGAAGAAATCGGCAGTGCAGAAATGCACGCTTCTGTCAGCGGCAACGCCCAATTCATCGCCGAAGATGACCAGCACGCCATTGAACTGGTCAAGCATATTCTGTCGTACATGCCGTCCAACAATACTGAAGATCCGCCGCATGACCTCTCCACACCGGTCCATACGATGCAGGATCACGGGATTGACGACCTCATTCCCTCGAACCCAAGCGAGCCACTGGACATGTATGCGATCATCCGTCGCTTGGTCGACAACGGTGAAATGCTTGAAGTGCACGCCAATTTCGCCCGCAACATCATCGTGGGCTTTGCCCGTTTTTCTGGTGTCATTGTCGGCATCGTCGCCAATCAGCCGATGGTAATGGCTGGCGCACTTGACCTCGACGCCGCCGACAAGGTTGCACGCTTCGTTCGTACCTGCAATGTGTTCAACATTCCGTTGGTTACGCTCGTCGACGTCCCTGGCTTCCTGCCTGGCGTTGAAGAAGAACGCGGCGGCATCATCCGTCATGGTGCCAAGATGCTTTTTGCCTTTGCTTCCTGCACAACGCCAAAGATCACAGTCATCCTGCGCAAATCGTATGGCGGCTCTTATCTCGCCATGTGCAGTCAGGAACTGGGAGCCGATATGGTGTTCGCATGGCCAACCGCAGAAATCGCCGTGATGGGTGCTGACGCGGCGGTAAAGATGCTCTATCGCAAAGACCTCGAGAAAGCTGACGACCGCGCGGCACGAAGCGCTGAACTGGCTCAGGAATACCGTGATGAATTTGCATCACCCTACGAGGCCGCAGCCAACTTCTACATTACGGACGTCATCGAACCTTGCGAAACCCGTGCGACCGTTTCTCTTGCTCTGCGCAAGACGCTTGGCAAACGTGAACTGCGTCCAAGCAAGAAGCACGGCAACATGCCCATGTAAATTGTAGAGAGCCAATAACCATGTTCAGCATAGCCACAATTAAAGCCCTACAGATCTACGGAATCGTCATTGTCATTTCGATGTTCGTAGCCTTACTGATCAAGGTGCTGGTAGCCGTCACGGGCCGCGTGAAACCCGCGGCCAAAGCAGCAGACGTTCCGCAGACGGTTGCAGAACCCTCTGCGGAAGGCATTTCCGGTGAGGTGATCGCAGCGATATCATCCGCAATCACCGTTGTAACCGGTCCGCACCGCATCCTGCACATCTCCGAAAGCAAGCGATCCTGGGCGAGTCAAGGCCGCATTGCCCAGCACTCCCATCAGCCAAGACACTAATCAAGGAAATTTATCATGCAAAGAGTTTTCAAAATCAACGTTAATGGAACTGATTACGACGTAGCCGTCCAGGAACTTACCGACGCCACGTCGCAGATCATGCCCAAGTACAGTGCAACTGCACCAGTTGCAGTAAACGCGGTTCCTGCTGCGGCCTCTCCTGCTCCTGCAGCCCGTGCTCCCGCCGGATCCGGTGATCAGTGCGCCCAGATGAGTGGCGTTGTAGCCAGCATCCTCGTCAAACAAGGACAAAGCGTTAATGAAGGTGATCGCATCGTGGAACTGGAAGCCATGAAAATGAAGGTTCCGGTTGTCGCTAACCGCTCAGGGAGTGTCTCGCGCATTCTCGTCAACGTGGGTGACGGCGTGGAAAAAGGACAAGCGCTGGTAACTTTGGTGTAACGCGCCATTCGTTACCGGCAAATTGCCCCTCATCTCCAATAAACAACAAAAGCAGGCGCCTCGCAGCGCCTGACATCTGGTCTGAATGACATGGAATCCCTTAGCTTTCTCGATCTCTTTCAGGGTATTGCTACCCTGTTAGCCTCCGAGCCGAAAATCATGATTGGGCGCATTTTCCTGATGCTGCTCGGCTTTCTTCTAATCTATCTCGGCTCCCGCAACGTTCTTGAACCCTTGTTGATGATCCCGATGGGCCTTGGCATGTCGTCGATCAATGCTGGCGTTATGTTTCTTGACAGCGGAAAGATGGGGACACTGTTTGTCGACCCTCTGATGTCCGAAGCGTCGGATCTCGTCAACATCATGCAGATTAACTGGCTGCAACCGGTCTACACCTTGACCTTCAGCAACGGCTTGATCGCCTGTCTGGTGTTCATGGGAATCGGCGTGCTGCTCGACGTCGGTTATGTCATGGCGCGCCCATTTCAAAGCATGTTTATCGCCCTGTTTGCCGAACTTGGAACTGTAGCCGTTTTCCCAATTGCCGTCGCGCTGGGTCTCACAGAGCGTGAGGCGGCTTCGGTCGCAACGATCGGCGGTGCCGACGGCCCGATGGTTTTATTTACATCGCTCGTTCTGGCCAAGCACCTGTTCGTAGCGATTACCGTTGTCGGCTACCTGTATCTGGGTCTGACTTATGGCGGTTATCCGTACCTGATCAAATGGCTGATTCCGAAAAAGCTTCAGGGAATCGACATGTCAGATGATCCGAGTCCAACAATCAGCCGATCGCAAAAACTAATCTTCGCCGTCGCTGCCTGTACGCTGCTCTGCCTACTATTTCCTGTTGCGGCACCGCTATTCTTTTCTCTTTTTGTCGGTGTCGCGGTACGCGAAAGCGGGCTCGAGAATTTTTCCAATCTCATCGGCGAGACTTTTCTGTATGGAGCAACCTTCTTCCTTGCATTGACTCTGGGTGTCCTGTGCGAAGCCAGTACCTTGCTTGATCCAACGGTCCTAAAACTGTTGCTGCTCGGAATATTGGCGCTGCTGATTTCAGCGCTTGGCGGCATTCTTGGGGGTTACATAATGTATTTTGTAACGGGCGGAAAATTCAACCCTATGATCGGCATTGCCGGAGTCAGTTGCGTGCCTACGACTGCCAAGGTGGTTCAAAAGATCGCAACGGCTGCGAATCCATCTGCGATCATTCTGCCGCAAGCTTTGGGTGCAAATATTAGCGGCGTGATCACATCGGCCATCATGGCGGGAGTATTCATCGCAGTACTACGGTAATCGCAATCCACATTTCGGTATCATGACATCAAGCCAATAGCGCAATATAATCGACCCGGCAGCTATCATTCACAGCTCGCAATTCTGGAGAATTCGTCCGGCTTCAATTGGTTTGGTTGGCTTGCATGTCAAAACTTGATAGTGGGAAAGGTACACCGCCATGACCGTTTATCTCTATTTTTCACTCATTCCCGAAGCGCTGATTGCCTCCAATCTCCCACCAGAAAAATTCGGGCAATACTACGCAACAGGAAGCGGCTACAAATCCAAGGGACAATGCCTGTTTTTCGAAGTCGACCCCAGCTTCAAGAGTGATTTTTTTGATATCAAGTCGGCGGTCGACCGTTGCGTTCCTGCTGCCGACGGCACGCCAAAGCATTCGGTATATGTCTCCGTGTACCGTGTACTGGAGCATATCCCGATCAGTGCACTAGGCAAGCTTTACCTGACCACCTCCTACGGCCATACCCTGGGTCTTGACCGAGGGGAGTTGCCAAAAGACCATGATTCCTGCCTGCATCTATACCAGGATCTTGCACCGGTTAACAGTCTGGTCGTCAGCAATCTGGGGCCGATCGAGTTCTATGAAAGCGTCACCTCAAATCCGACAAAGTACATCCGATTCCCTGGACTGTTCTACGTTGAACTTGAGCTGGATGAATTGGCAAAAGACCCCGAAAACGGGCAGGCAAATAGTCTGCCCTACCCGTTCATCCATCATCTGCGCGAAGCTCTGATGGTTCTAAAACCGAGAACCGACGACCAACCGAGCACAAAGGACAGCAAGATGGTCCACCGGGTGCACTCACTGGAATTCCCCTACCGCATGGTCAAGAAGGGTTTCTATGTCGGCAATGGTCTCGATCTGGCGTTTTACCTAATGCTTGAACATCGAACGCTGAGGGACAACTACAACCAGTGGTGGCGTTCGGCCAACATCTGAACCAGCAGCGATTGTTCTTAAGGAAACATAAGCGCCGGCCTTGAGCCGGCGCTTATACCTCACCCTCTGGTTTGTAACCAAAGTATCAGGAAATTTGCGTTAAAATTCAACCTTGTAAAAACCAAACGCAGCAAAACAACTAGCTCATCGCTAAGCACAAGAAGGAAGCTCATGACCCGCCATACCAAGATCGTTGCCACGCTCGGGCCCGCCTCGCGCGACCCGCAGATCCTTGAAACCCTGATACGCGCCGGTGTTGATGTCGTACGACTCAACTTCTCCCACGGCAAGGCAGAAGACCATATCGCTCTCGCTGCAAGTGTGCGCATGATTGCTGCCAAGGTTGGCCGTCCGGTCGGTATTCTCGCCGATCTTCAGGGACCAAAGATTCGCGTTGGCAAATTCGCGGAAGGCAAAATCACGCTGGAAACGGGCGATCACTTCATTCTCGACGCCAAGTGCGAGCTTGGCAACCAGGAGCGCGTCGGTCTCGACTACAAGGACCTGCCCAAAGACGTCAGTTCAGGTAATGTACTGCTGCTTGATGATGGGCGAATCGTTCTCGACGTGGAGCGCGTTGTCGGCCCGGAGATTTTCACTATTGTCCGTCATGGCGGCGATCTTTCGAATAACAAAGGCATCAATCGTCAGGGCGGTGGGCTGTCTGCACCTGCACTGACCGCCAAGGACATGGACGACATCAAGACGGCCGCGCAAATCGATGTCGACTTCCTTGCTGTCTCGTTTCCGAAGAGCGCGTCCGACATGTATATGGCACGCCAGTTGATGCTGGCCTGTGGAGGTCATGCCCTGACCATTGCCAAGATCGAACGCGTCGAAGCAGTCGCTGCGCTTGAAGAAATCCTTGACGCATCGGACGGCCTAATGGTCGCACGCGGCGACCTCGCGGTGGAGGTCGGAGATGCCGCCGTCCCTGCATTGCAAAAACGCATGATTCGTATGGCACGCGAAAAAAACAAGCTGGCGATCACGGCAACGCAGATGATGGAATCAATGATTCTTGCGCCCATTCCGACGCGTGCCGAAGTTTCCGATGTCGCCAATGCCGTGCTTGATGGGACGGACGCGGTCATGCTATCTGCGGAAACTGCCGCCGGCAACTACCCGGTGCAAACGGTTGAATCCATGGCGCGCATTTGCCTAGCCGCAGAGAAATCGGTTCTGATCACGCTTGACCGCGAGTTTCTTGACCGGATTTTTACGCGAATCGACCAATCGATCGCCATGTCCGCGCTGTTTGCTGCCTATCACCTCAATGTTAAAGCCGTTGCGGCACTGACGTCTTCGGGTTCAACCGCTTTGTGGATGAGTCGCCTGAACTGTGGAATTCCTATTTTTGCACTCACACAGGAACCCGCGACGCAAACGAAAATGACGCTTTACCGCGAGGTGTTCCCGCTGTACATGAAAGACAAGCATCAGGATCGGGACGGAATGCGCTACGACGCCGAACAACGTCTAATCGAGGCTGGCGTCGTAAAAAAGGGGGACCTGATCGTGCTCTGTTATGGCGACCAGAAGGGAGTGACCGGCGGAACCAATACGATGACCATCGTTCGCGTTGGCGAGCAAATGCGCCCCAAAGAGTGATGCACTCTACCGTATCGCCTTTTCATCAACATTCAACAACAGATCGGAGAAGCGTATGCCCCTCGTATCCCTTCGCCAACTGCTCGACCATGCCGCCGAAAACAGCTATGGCCTACCTGCCTTCAACGTCAACAACATGGAGCAAGTGTGGGCCATCATGGATGCCGCGGCGCAGCTTGACGCCCCAGTAATCATGCAGGCCTCGGCCGGCGCACGGAAATATGCCGGCGAAGCTTTTCTGCGCCACCAGATTCTGGCCGCCCTGGAAGCCTACCCGAACATCCCGATCGTCATGCACCAGGACCACGGCCAATCTCCTGCAGTCTGCATGAGCGCCATCCGCTCCGGCTTCACCTCGGTAATGATGGACGGTTCGCTTGAAGCCGATGGTAAAACAGTCGCCTCCTATGAATACAACGTCGCCACCACCAAAAAGGTGGTTGAGGTATCCCACTTTATTGGCGTCTCGGTTGAAGGTGAATTGGGCGTTCTCGGTTCGCTTGAAACAATGAAGGGGGATAAGGAGGACGGCCATGGGGCTGAAGGCCACATGACGCGTGAGCAACTGCTCACTGATGTCGAGCAGGCGGCGGATTTCGTCAAACAGACGCAGTGTGACGCACTGGCCATTGCCATCGGCACATCGCATGGTGCTTACAAGTTCACGAAGAAGCCTACCGGCGACATTCTGGCCATCGAGCGCATCAAAGAAATTCACGCCCGTATCCCGAACTGCCACCTCGTCATGCACGGCTCGTCGTCCGTTCCACAGGAACTTCTCGCCGAGATCCGCGAATTCGGCGGTGACATGAGGGAAACCTACGGCGTTCCAGTCGAAGAAATCGTCATCGGAATCAAGCACGGCGTGCGCAAGATCAACATCGATACAGATATCCGCCTTGCCATGACCGGTGCCATTCGCCGCTACTTCGTCGAGAACCCGGCGAAGTTCGACCCGCGCGACTACCTGAAACCGGCGCGTGAAGCCGCCAAGAAGGTCGTCCTCGCCCGTCTCGAAGCCTTCGGCGCGGCCGGCCAGGCCAGCCGGATCAAAGCCATTTCGATGGAAAAAATGGCTGAGCGCTACAAGAACGGTGAACTCATGCAAACGGTCCGCTGATCGAGTCAAACGGCTCGACAATGACACACCGCGACATTGCCACCGTGATGTCGCGGTTTTATTTATCGGGAACATTCCTTCGCGGCCAAACTTATTCGCCGGTTTTTTCCTGACCGACACCCGACGGACACTCAAGATACGGGTTCGGGAGCCTGACGTGATTCAATCTGACCTATAATTTGGTGCCCTCTTTCTTTTCTCCTGGATACAGAACCATGACTCGAGCCCTGTTTGAATCAAGCATCAAGAGCCTGCCCCTTCTTGGCCGTGGCAAAGTGCGCGACATTTACGCCGTCGATGCCGATAAACTGCTGATCGTTACCAGCGACCGCCTCTCGGCTTTCGACGTGGTCATGCCGGACCCGATTCCAAGCAAGGGCAAAGTGCTTACTCAGCTAGCCAATTTCTGGTTCGACAAACTCTCGCATATCCTGCCAAACCAGTTGACCGGCATCGCCCCGGAAACCGTCGTCGCACCCGAAGAGCGCGATCAAGTGCGTGGTCGCGGACTCGTCGTCAAGCGCCTCAAGCCCTTGCCGATCGAAGCCGTGGTTCGCGGCTACCTCATCGGTTCGGGCTGGAAGGATTACCAAGAGACCGGTGCGGTATGCGGCATCAAGCTGCCGTCAGGCCTCAAACAAGCAGCCAAACTACCCGAGCCCATCTTTACACCGGCCAGCAAAGCCGAACAGGGCGAGCACGACGAAAACATATCATTCGAACAGGCACAGATCAATTGCGGAGCCGTCCTTGCTGACGTGCTCTTCGGCACTGGCAAGAACGGCGCTGAAATCGCGGCGCAGGCCCGCGATGCGGCCATCGCCCTATACACGACAGCGGCTGACTATGCGCTCACACGCGGCATTATCATCGCCGACACCAAGTTCGAATTCGGTGTTGACGCGGCGGGTACGCTACACCTCATCGACGAGGCGTTGACGCCCGATTCATCGCGCTTCTGGCCAATGGACGCTTACGCGGTCGGGAGTAACCCGCCGTCCTTCGACAAGCAATACGTGCGCGACCATCTGGAAACGCTGGACTGGGGCAAGACCGCCCCAGGGCCGAGCCTGCCCGCTGAAGTTATTGCCCGTACTCAGGCCAAGTATGTTGAAGCCTACGAGCTACTGACCGGGTTAAAACTCGCCGACTGAGAACCTTCACCCCTCTTCCGAGTCGAATCAAATAGATCAACGACACGGAAGAGGGAAAGATGAAGGATTCACCGACCCCGCTTGACCAGCACTTCGCCTTACCGAATGTGCGTCGCATCCGTCTTGATCGCCCGCAGGCCTGGCTCCGGTCCGGCTGGCAAGACATGCGAGCCAACCCGATTGCCAGCCTGGCCTACGGCCTTCTCTTTGCCATCGCCGGCGATGTCATTCTAATCTTCGCCTGGCGCACTCCGTATCTATTCACAGCCTCCGTTTCCGGCTTCTTTCTGATCGCTCCCCTGCTCGCCGGTGGCCTCTATGAGATCAGTCGACGACAGGCTGCGGGCCAGCACACCACCTTCTTTGAATCGCTGGCCTGCTGGACCCGGAATGGTCAGTCGATGGCCATGTTCGGAATGCTTCTGGCTTTTGCCGCCATCATCTGGGAACGAACGTCGGCCGTGTTCTTTGCGTTGCTCATTCCGGGACTGGCCCCCGACCTTTGGGCTTTCGTTCCCAACGTTTTGCTTAATCCCGACTACTACGGAATGACTCTAAGCTGGCTTCTTGTCGGCAGCATGTTGGCTCTGCTCGTATTTTCGGTCAGCGCTGTTTCGATCCCAATGCTGATCGACCGCGAAGTCGATTTCGTCACTGGCATGATGACCAGTATGCGCGCCGTGATACACAATCCCGGAACCATGTTGCTATGGGCCGGGATGGTCGTGGCTCTGACGCTTGCCGGGTTCGCTACCTTGCTTTTTGGTCTGGTGGTTTTGATGCCGCTGGTCGGCCATGCCTCGTGGCATGCTTACCGCGACCTTGTAGAATAGCCACCTTGACATTGTTCGTGGGCGGCCGTGACCGCCCACGATTTTTTTACAACAGAGATTCCATGAAAACCAACGCCCTGCTCGATTTCTCCGGTTTGCCCCGCTTCGACGCCATTGTCCCGGCGGATGTCCAGCCAGCCATCACCCAACTGCTCGTACAAAATCGCACATTGGTCGAGCGCCTTACGGCCGACCATGTGGCCGCGACCTGGCAGGACTTTGCCGCCCCGCTTTCTGATGGCATCGAAAACCTCTCACGGGCCTGGGGCATCGTCGGTCACCTACACTCGGTCAATGACATTCCTGAATGGCGCGAAGCCTACAACGGCATGCTGCCGGAAGTCTCACGCTTCTATGCTGAACTCGGACAGAACCTCAAGCTCTTCGCCAACTACAAGGCGATTAGCGAGAGTGTCGAGTATGCCTGTCTGTCTACAGCGCAACGCAAAATCGTTGACAACGAGATTCGTGATTTCCGTCTCTCAGGCGCCGAACTACCGGAAGACAAGAAGCCGCGCTTCCAGACCATCTCGGAAGAACTGGTCAGCCTCTCGGCCAAGTTTTCAGAAAACCTGCTCGACGCGACCAACGCCTTTGCCGAAATAGTGACCAACGAAGCCGAGCTTTCCGGCCTGCCCGAAGACGTCAAGCAAACCGCCCGCGAAGCCGCCGAAAAGGACGAGCAGGCGGGTTGGAAATTCACCCTGCACATGCCCTCCTACCTCCCCGTAATGCAGTACGCCGACAGCCGCCGCCTGCGCGCCGCCATGTATCGTGCGTCGGCCACTCGCGCTTCCGAATTCGGCCCGGCCGCACTCGACAACACGCCACTCATTCGGCGTATTCTCGATTTGCGCCGCGAAGAAGCACAAATGCTCGGATATGCCAATTTTGCCGAAGTCTCGCTGGTTCCCAAGATGGCCGAATCCGTGCCACAGGTACTGGCCTTCCTTCGTGACCTGGCGACAAAGGCCAAGCCTTTTGCCGAAAAGGACATCACCGAGCTCCGCGAATTCGCGCGCCAGGAATTAGGCCTGGAAACGCTTGAACCCTGGGATGTCGGCTACGCCTCGGAAAAACTGCTGCAGGCACGCTATGCGTTCTCGGAACAGGAAGTGAAACAATACTTCACCGAAGACAAGGTTCTTGCTGGACTCTTCCATGTCGTCGAAAAGCTGTTTGGCGTGCGACTCAAGCCCGATAGCGCCCCGGCCTGGCACGAGGACGTGCGCTTCTTCCGCATTGAATCAACTTCAGGCGAACTGATCGGTCAGTTCTACCTTGACCTCTATGCGCGCGAGACCAAGCGTAGCGGGGCATGGATGGACGAGGCCATTGCCCGGAGGCTGACCGTTGGTGGCATACAGAAACCGGTCGCCTACCTCAACTGCAACTTCTCGCGCCCGGTCGGCAACAAACCAGCGACCTTCACGCACGACGACGTAACCACGCTGTTCCACGAGACCGGCCATGGCCTGCATCACCTGCTGACGCGCGTCGAAGAGCTTGGCGTTTCCGGCATCCACGGTGTTGAATGGGACGCCGTCGAACTGCCCTCGCAATTCATGGAAAACTACTGCTGGGAATGGAGCGTTTTACAGCAAATGACCGCCCACGTTGACACCGGCGTTCCCCTGCCGCGCGTGCTGTTCGACAAGATGCTGGCCGCAAAAAACTTTCAGAGCGGTCTGCAAAACGTGCGTCAGCTCGAATTCTCGCTCTTCGACCTGCGTCTGCACAGCGACTTCGTCGTCGATGAGAGCCACAGCGTGCTCGACCTGCTTGCCGAAGTACGGCGCGAGGTGGCGGTTATCGTCCCGCCCGAATGGAACCGCTTCCCCAACAGCTTCTCGCACATCTTCGCCGGCGGCTACGGCGCGGGTTACTTCAGCTACAAGTGGGCCGAGGTTCTTTCGGCGGACTGCTACGCCGCGTTTGAGGAAGCTGGTAATCCGTTCGATCCATCCACCGGAAAGCGCTTTCTTGACGAGATCATATCTGCCGGCGGAACCCGCCCGGCGCTCGACAACTTCCGAGCCTTCCGAGGCCGCGAACCGCAAGTTGATGCGCTACTCCGACACAGCGGCATGAGTGGTATGATTCCGGCGTAAATTGGAGGATTGAACCATGCTCACCATGCCCACGTTGCGCCTTATTCTTCTCGCCACCGCCGTGCTGACGGCTTCGATCGCCAGCGCACAAACAACCACCTATCGCTGGATCGACAAGGCGACGGGACAAACGGTTTTTTCGGATAAGGCTCCTCCGCCCGGCGTAGCTCAAGTCGTCACGAAAACCGGTTCAGAACCTGCAGAGGGACAACAGATCCCGTATGCCACCCGCCAGGCGGCCGAGAAATTCCCAGTCACCCTGTATACCGCAGCAAACTGCACTGACGTATGCAAACAGGCACGCGACCTACTCAATGGCCGGGGTGTTCCGTTCTCGGAAAAAATGCTGAAGACCGACGAAGAAACCGCAGAACTGGCCAAGAAACTCGGCGGCGAAGCATCCGTTCCCAGCCTTTTCGTTGGACAGCAAAGCTTCAAGGGACTCGAATCCGGTGCCTGGAACAATCTGCTCGACCTGGCCGGTTACCCGAAGTCGGCACCCTATGGGACCAAGCCCTCCGGCACCTTCGCCAAATGAAGATTGCCGCGTGGAACGTAAACTCACTCAAGGTTCGTCTTCCCCAACTGCTCGAATGGCTTGCCGCCGAACAACCGGATGTTGTTTGCCTGCAGGAAACAAAGCTTGAAGATCACAACTTTCCAAGTGCCGACATTCAAGCTGCCGGTTACGAGGTCGCCTTCTCGGGACAAAAAACCTACAACGGTGTCGCGCTGCTTTCACGCATCGGCATAAGCGACGTTGTTTGCGGCAACCCACATTTTCCTGACCCGCAGAAGCGCCTGATCGCTGCCACAGTCAACGGCATTCGCGTCGTTTGCGCCTACATCCCGAATGGACAAGCGCTCGACAGCGAGAAATTTACCTACAAGCTGGCCTGGCTGGAGGCGCTGGAAAATTGGCTGGGCGACCAGTTGGCGGTCAATCCGCAACTGGCACTGGCCGGTGATTTCAACATCGCCCCGGAAGACCGCGACGTGCATAACCCGGCGGCATGGGAAGGCCAGATTCTTTGCTCTCCTGCGGAACGCGCCGCCTTTCAACGGCTCTTGGCGCTCGATCTGAAAGACAGTTTCCGTCTCTTTGATCAACCCGAAAAGAGCTTTTCCTGGTGGGATTACCGCATGCTTGGCTTTCAGAGGAATCAGGGCCTACGCATCGACCATATTCTGCTCTCTGCCCCCCTGGCAGTGCAGTGCAAGGCTGCAGGAATCGACCGCGAGATGCGCAAGAAGGAACGACCGTCCGACCACGCTCCGGTTACGGCAGACCTTGCGCTCTAATGGAACCCGAGGCCGCCTTCTCGGCTGACCAACTACTGACGCTCTACCCCGCGCTGCGCTCACTCGAGAGCGCAGATATTTCTGATCTGTGCAAGCCAGCAGCCATCGCCCACCTCCCGGAAGGGGCCGAGCTTTTCGTCGAACGGCAAGCTTGCCGTGGCTTTCCCCTGCTGATTTCCGGATCGATCAAGGTCGTAAAAAGCACGCCAGCTGGACGTGAAATGCTGCTTTATCGGGTCGAACCGGGCGGTTCCTGCGTCATCACCTCCAGCTGCCTGCTCGGCCATACGGCCTACACGGCACGAGGCGTTGCGGAAACTCCACTGCGCATGCTCATCCTTCCAACCGCCCTGTTCGAAAAGCTGATTGCAGGGAATGCGCCGTTCCGCGACTTCGTCTTTCTCCTGCTCGCCGACCGTATCGCCGAACTGATGCTGCTTGTCGAAGAAGTCGCCTTCCATCGCCTCGACCAGCGTCTGGCGAAACTGCTACTCGGCAAGAACGAACCCATCACCGCCACGCATCAGACACTGGCCGACGAACTCGGGAGTGTCAGGGAAATTGTCAGCCGCCTGCTCAAAGGATTTGCCGCGCAAGGGCTTGTTTCGCTTGGCCGGGAGAGGATCACTCTGGTCGACCGCGATGGCTTGAAGCAACTGGCAGGCAACATTCAACGGACGTAAAAAAGGCGGCGCACTTTTCAGCACGCCGCTTTTGGTAGTGCCTGAATTACTTCTTCAGACTGTCGCGAATCTCGCGCAGCAGCATGACATCTTCCGGCGTCGGAGCCGGCACGGCGGGAGCAGCCGGCTCTTCTTTCTTGAGCCGATTGATCTGCTTGACCATGACGAAAATAATGAAGGCCAGGATAATGAAGTTCACCAGAATGGTGATGAAATTACCGTAGGCAAAGACAGGCACTTGCGCCTTCTTGAGTGCATCCAGAGTCGTTGCCGTCCCCTCCGGAATCTTGCCCAGGACCAGAAACATGCCTGAGAAATCCAGCTTTCCGCCCATGATCCAGGCGATGAAAGGCATGATCAGATCACCGACGATTGAATCAACAATCTTGCCAAACGCGCCGCCAATAATCACGCCGACGGCGAGATCCATGACGTTACCCTTCACGGCAAATTCCTTGAACTCTTGCACCATGCTCATGCTATCTCCTTTGTTTTGTAAGAATAAACGACAGGGGAAAGACTCATATTATGCTGAAAGATTCAAAAGGAAAACGTAAAAAACGTCGGTGCTAAATACCACGCAGCTTCTCGCCCGCCGCGACCAACGTTGATTCCTTCTTGGCGAAACAGAATCGCACTACGCGATCATCATGCCCGTCATGAAAAAACGCGGACACCGGTATCACCGCGACACCCACCTCTCGCGTCAGCCACTTGGCAAACTCCAGATCAGGCCTATCCGAAATCCCGTCGTAACGCGCCAACTGGAAGTAGGTTCCCCGGCATGGCAGAAGTTCAAAGCGCGACCCGAGCAGTTGCTCGCGAAAAAAATCGCGCTTCTGCTCATAAAACTCGGCCAGTCCCAGATGTCGCGACGCATCGCGCATGTAATCGGCAATCCCGATCTGACACGGCGTATTGACGGTAAACACGTTGAACTGATGCACCTTGCGAAACTCGGCCATCAACTCCGCTGGCCCAAAGACATAGCCGATTTTCCAGCCGGTGATGTGATAGGTCTTGCCGAACGACGATACGGCGACGCTGCGCACTGCCAACTCCGGATGCGTTGAAACGCTGGCGTGCCGAACTCCCTCGAAAATGATGTGTTCGTATACCTCGTCCGACAGAACAATGATGTCCGTATCGCGCGTAATCGCAGCCAGCGCTTCGAGATCATCGGTATCAAGCAGGCTGCCAGTCGGATTGTGCGGCGAATTGATGATAATCATGCGCGTCCGTGGCGAGATAAGTGAACGAACCTGATCCCAGTCCGGCTTGTAGTCGGGGAAGTGCAGTTGCGCGTACACCGCCTTGCCGCCCACTGCTTCGATCGACGGCACATAGCTGTCGTAGCACGGCTCGAAAACGACCACCTCATCCCCGCCGCGCACAAAGGCCGCAATCGCCGTAAACAACGCCTGCGTCGCCCCCGCCGTGACGGTAATTTCCTGATCGACGTCGTAACGCACGCCGTACAGCGCCTCGACCTTGTCGGCGATGGCGGCACGCAGTTCAGGCATGCCGATCATCGGCGGATACTGGTTTCGCCCCTCGCGCATCGCACCCAGCGTCGCCTCGAACAGCGCCGGATCGGCCTGAAAATCGGGAAAGCCTTGCGAAAGGTTGATGGCCCCGCAATCAGCGGCCAATTTGGACATAACGGTGAAAATCGTGGTAACGACCCAGGGCAGCTTGGAATCGATGGCAACAGTGGTTTGGAGCATGGCAACCCGCAATCAATGGAAGGACGACAAGGAATCGCACAGTCTAAGGTGACGCCGCCTTGCAGACAACTTATCGCGTCAAGAACTTCAACTTGCCCGCGCTGCAAAGCAATAAAGACGGGCATCTTCAATGCATGATGCCCTGCAATCGACTATTCATGCGGGTCTTCATTGCCTGCTATCCGCGGATAGCTAAATGACGCTCCTGCCGCTGTGCCAGCCTTCGCGCCTGACTCATCGGTGCGTCGCGTTGGGGCAGTCGGCCGCGCAAGGCTCGCGGCTGGCTTCGCGCACCGCTCGACACATAGTCGTCCAGCAGGGCCTGCCGGACGGTCTCAACGGGGAACTTGTGCTCGACGCAGAGGTAATCAAACAGGGCGTCAACGAGTGACTCCGGAGACAGGTCGCTGGTTTTTCCGGCGCGCTGCCACAACCAGTCGGCAAACTTGAGAAAGGCGCGAAATGGCGAAGGCCTTTCGCTCAACAGCAGGTTCATACTCAACTTGAAACGGCCCGAATTGGCGACCTTGTCCCAGTAGCGCGAGAAGCGGGTAAAGCGTTCCATCGTGGCTGCATCGACTGCACCGGTTTGCAGCACTGCGTAGGGAGGTTCAGCGCCATAGACCATGGCGAATTCGGCCGTATGGCGGGCAATCGGCGTACCGCGCAAACGCTTCAGCAAACCCAGCTGAATCTCGTGTGGGTGCAAGGCGAACAGACGGTCGAATCCGGCGGCAAAACTTTCAAGCGTTTCACCGGGCAGGCCGAAGATCAGGTCAGCATGCACGTGGGCATTCGACTGTTCAAGCAGCCAGCGCAGGTTGGCCTCGGTCTTCGCATTATCCTGTTTGCGTGAAATTCGCTGCTGCACTTCGGCATTGAAGCTCTGAACCCCCACTTCGAACTGCAGAACACCCGGTGGAAACCGGGCGATCATATCTTTCAGGCGATCAGGCAGATGATCGGGAACGACTTCAAAATGCACGAACAAATCGTCTGCCGACCCAGGCAGACGATCCAGAAAAAACTGCAGAATGCGCACCGAGGTCTCGGTCCTCAGATTGAACGTTCGATCGACAAACTTGAAATTTCGCGCGCCGCGCTGGTACAAACCGGCCATCTGCGCGAGGAAGGCCTCCAGATCGAACGCCCAGGCGCTCTTGTCCAGCGCGCTAAGGCAAAAATCGCACTTGAACGGGCAACCGCGCGAAGCTTCCACGTAAAGCAGGCGATGCGCCAGATCATCGTCCGAGTATTCGGCGTAGGGCAGCACAATCTGAGTCAGCGAAGGCTGTTCGCCGACGATCACTTTAGGCAATGGACGTTGCCCCTGAATCAGGTCACGGCAGAGTTTGAGGAAGCTCAGGTCGCCCCAACCGGTGATGACATGGTCGGCCAGTCCAACGATCTCCTGTTGATCGACCTCATGACTGACCTCGGGACCGCCCAGAACAACCGTGATGTCGGGCCGCGCGGCCTTGAGTAGTCGGAGTACTGCGGTAGTTTGCTTCACGTTCCAGATATAGACGCCGAAGCCGACGATCTGCCGAACCCGAGTTTCGGTGACGCTCAACATTTGCAGCAACTCATCGACAATCTCCTGAGCCTTGCGCCTGATCGTGAATTCACGCAGCACGGTTTGCCCCCTCAAGTCGCCCATGTTGGCCAGCAAGTAACGCAACCCCAATGACGAATGGATGTACTTCGCATTGAGCGTGGACAGAATGATGGCAGGTGCGGAGTTGTCGTGCCGAGGAATCATCCCTCTATTATCAGGAATTCCGAGCTTACCGATAGTATTTATCAGAACGATGGGTGCCTATGACCTGCCTGCGGAATTTGGCCCGCACCTCGATATTGCTTTCCGGACAAAGCGCCACTTAAGGAAATTCCATTGGGTGGCAGTCCTCTTACTATCCCCTGCTTTATCAGGCGACTTATGTGTAGAATGAATTGAACAGTCCGCCTTATAGGAGAACAACGTGGCGGTTTTTCTTTCGACCATAATGCTTGGTTTATTCATCGCATCAATGAAGCTTGGTGCTCCTTTACCCTGCCGTGACACTTCTGCCGGGAACCTGATGGAAAAACCTGGAGCTTGGGCTGAAATCGTATTCTGCGCACGTAGCTTATGCCGTTTGCCCTGTTCGTTCTGCATTGGCAGACGCTGGGCCAGGGCACTCGCAAGACACCTGGTCTGGTTGTGTTGTTGTTTCGTGCCGATAACAGCAGCCCTTGCCGTCGTTTCCGAGCGAACTCCTGTTACGGAAACAGGCGCGGCGATCAAGGCACTGACTCAGTACAAGGTCGACAGTTGGAAGACCGAGCAGGGGCTGCCGATGGATCTGGTGCATTCGCTGGTCCAAACCCGTGACGGCTACCTTTGGGTGGGAACGGCGCGAGGACTGGCCCGGTTCGACGGGAATCGCTTCAGCACCTTCGAGGCGTCTGAGGTGCCCGAAGTCGCTTCCCTGCCAATTTTTGCCTTGATGGAAGACACAGACCAAGCCCTCTGGATTGGCCACAGCAAAGGTGCAGTCGTCTATCGCAAAGGTGTATTTCAGCCCGCCTTCTCCAAAGAGGTGACGGCCGGTCAGCGGGTCTATGCCTTCGCCCAAGCGCCCGACGGGTCGATCTGGTCAGCGACCGAAAATGGTCTCGTGCATTGGGACAAGGGGATCACCAGGCTCTATCAGCAAACCGATGGTCTACCCACCAACCGCCTGCGTTCGCTGACCTTTGATCGCGCGGGGGTGTTGTGGATCGGCACCTCTGGTGGCGGGCTGGTATCCTTTACTGCAGGCAGGTTCCAGGTTCTGAATCCTGCGAACGGTTTTCCCCACACCCAAGTACGCTTTGTCCTTGCCGATCCGGATGGGAGTGTATGGGCAGCCACGGCAGGCAGCGGTCTGGTTCATGTCGACCAAGGCCGAATCACGACCTACGCCGTCGCCGACGGACTCCCCACGGACCAGCTTACCTCCCTGTCGCTCGATGCGAACGGCTCTCTGTGGATCGGCACTTGGGGGGCGGGCATCAGCCGAATGCACGGGGGAAAGTTCACCACCATTTCCAAGGCGGGAGGACTCGCCGGCGATCAGATTTGGGCGATTCTGGCGGATCGCGAGGGTAGCGTATGGATCGGGACCTGGGTCGATGGGCTAACCCAGCTGAGTAACCGGGTTTTCGAAGCGCTGGGAACTCCGGAAGGGCTTTCCCATGACAATGTCCGCGCCGTTCTCCACGCCCGCAACGGTGTAACCTGGGTGGCGACGGCCGGTGGCGGGCTCAATCGCATCGAAGCGGGCCAGATCACTACCTTGAGCCGCAAACTCGGCTTACCAAGTAACGAGGTGTCCAGCCTCCTTGAAGATCGTGATGGTTCGCTGTGGGTGGGCAGCTATACCGGGGGCGTCGCACGACTGCTCCCAGGGCAGATTCAAACTTATGGTGTGGCTCAAGGCCTCCCGACACCCGATATCCGCGCCATGTTCCAGGATAGCAAGGGGGTCGTGTGGGTGGGTACCCAGTCGGGCTTGGCCAGGTTTAACGGACAAGGCTTCAGCACCGTAGGCGATGTCGGTGCTCCGCGGGACGTAACGTCCACTATTCTGGAAGATCAGAGCGGCACCCTTTGGTTTGGAACGTCGGGACAGGGTTTGTTCCGCTATCGAGACGGGGCTTTTTCAGTCTTGACCATAGCCGACGGCTTGGTGTCGAACTGGATCACGGCGCTCTATGAAGACGCCGATGCCAATCTGTGGATAGGCACCAATGGTGAGGGCATGAACCGCCTGAGCAATGGCCAGCTGAAAAGCATCCGGACCGACGACGGACTGTGGGACGGCATTGCCCAAGCCATCCTGGAGGACAGCACCGGGTACCTCTGGATGACCAGCAACCGAGGCTTCTACCGGGTGGCGCGGGCCGACCTCATCGCCTTTTCCGAGGGACGACTGAAGAAGGTCAGCTCAACGGCTTTTGGTCAAGGCGATGCGCTGCGCAGCACCCTGTTTTCCGGTGGTGTACAGCCTGCGGGAGCCATCGACCGAGCGGGTCAACTCTGGCTACCCTCCAATAAAGGACTGGTAATTGTTGATCCCCTGCTTCTGCCAAATTCAAACAAGCCGCCGATGGCGCATCTGGAGAGCGTGCTGCTTGATGGCGTAAGCGTCCCAGCGAATACCCAGTTATTGGTGCCACCTGGACCGGTGCCAATAACCATCCGCTATACCGCGATGACGCTGCTCAATGCGGACCGCGTCCGATTCCGCTACCAGATGGTCGGCATCACTCCGGAATGGGTGGATGCCGGGTCAAATCGGGAAGTTTCTTTTCCGGCCTTGCCTCATGGCAGCTACCGTTTCCAGGTTGCGGCATCCATGGACGGCAAGCACTGGAGCGAGTCAGACGATGGGCTGACCATCACCGTTCAGCCTTACTTTTATGGGTATGCGGATTTGAGTGTGTTTTAGGCCCCAAAATCCTGCACCCGTCATCTTGGAGTAAAACCGGATTTTATTGTTGCATCTAAAGTCCAAGCAGAATACAATGAAACCGGATTTAAATGTAGGAGAAACCATGAAAC
>JBBQAT010000001.1:0-115175 GCA_038316625.1 Burkholderiales bacterium | reverse complement strand
CAAGCTCGAAACCGTGCCTGTTCCAGCACCGGCGGAAGCCAAGCCGGCCGAGCCTGAAAATGCAGCGGCAACCGACGCTAGTAAAAAGCCCGCCAGCGATCCAGCCGCCGAATCGCGCGATTACGAAGCGGCACTCAACCTTTTCAAAGCTAACAAGATCAAGGAAGCGGCCATCGCCTTCGAGGCTTTTACCAAAACGCACCCGGACAGCACACTGACCCCGAATGCGCAGTACTGGCTGGGCAACGCGCACTACTCGCTGCGCGACTGCAAAAAAGCCATTGACGCACACCGGGTGGTTGTCGGCAAATGGCCGCAGCACCCGAAAGCGCCAGACTCGCTGATCAATATCGCCACCTGCCAGCAGGAACTCGGCGATGCAAAGGGTGCCAAGCAGAGCTATGAAACGGTGCTCACCAAGTACCCGGAAAGTTCCGCTGCCGCCACGGCAAAACAGCGCCTGAAGAAGTAATCGGATGGCCTGCGACAAGCAGGCCTCTCCCGCCAAAATCCCTCAAGTATTTTTCGCCGCGAGGCAAGACCACGCGTCCGGATCTACGATCAACTACCACCGCACAAGCTCCTTTGGAGTAACATGCAGGGCAAGTAACCCCGTCAAGGACACTACCATGACCGACGAACGCCGCCACCATTCCCGTATCGCATTTCACACCCCCGCCCGACTGGTTGTTGACGACACCAGCATTGATGTCGTCGTGCTCGACATTTCGCTCAAAGGTGCGCTGATTGAGCTACCGGCCAACAAATCCGTTGGCCAGGATGCGACGGGAACGCTGCACGTCACCCTCACCGAAATGGACGACCAGATCAGCATGTCAGTACGCGTGGCCCATAACAAAGGTCTCCATGCGGGCCTCCTGTGCCTTGCAATTGACATTGACAGTGTGACTCACCTGCGCCGCCTGGTCGAACTCAATCTCGGTGACCCAAAACTTCTCGAGCGCGAGCTTTCGGCGCTGATCGCCGATTAGGTGCCGCTGTGGCCGAGATTCTTCTACTACTGCTGGCCTCCCAGGCCCGACACATTACGTAATTTCATAGAAAAATACGTAAAAATCACACGCCCGCGTTGACAGGCCTCTGGCTGGTCCCTATAATCCGGCGTTCCAGTTTTTCGGGTCGGTAGCTCAGCCGGTAGAGCAGCGGACTTTTAATCCGTTGGTCGGGAGTTCGAATCTCCCCCGACCTACCAAGAAAAACAAGCAAGGATCTTCGTGGGGCGTTAGCTCAGCTGGTAGAGCAGCGGACTCTTAATCCGTAGGTCGAGTGTTCGAATCACTCACGCCCTACCACGAATACAAGTAAAAAGGCACTTAGCGCAAGCTGAGTGCCTTTTTTACATCTATTCTTTGCTAACTCACCACTTACACACTCAATCCGTTGCTTGTACGCTAGCCGCCTTTTTATCACGCACCGACTTCATCGGACTCTTGCCCAGACGCGCTGCGAGCGCGCTTAGCGCCGCCAATTCAACCGCCGCAGGACATACGTACGGAATGATGCGACGTAGCCAGCAAGAGCACTTGGTGCGCATCTGGGACAGATGGACGACGATATCGATAGCACAGGGTCGATATACCAGGATATAGATTGCCTTGCACACACTTGGTTGACTGAAGGCTTCAGCAAACAATCAGGGCACGGTGCTCGGCGGAAATGATTGTTACTCTGTTGGAATGCCAGCTCCATTGCTGCTCGACAAGTAGCTGAACAGAGACTACGCCGGCTATCCCCGCTCCAGTTCGCGCTGTTCCACCCGGTTCGGGGCGAAAGCGGCGATCAGGCGCTCGCAGGCGGCGCGCGCGGCAGCGCTGTTGTCCTGGCTGAAATTGCAGACGTAGAGATCAAGCGTCACGGCGCTCAGCTCCGGCCAGGTGTGCACGGCCAGATGGGATTCGGCGAGAATCACCGCACCAGTGGCACCAGCGGGTTCCGTCTCGCTGCCGAACTGGTGAAATACCTGCCCGACCGGCGTCAACCCAGGCACCGTGCATACAGCCAGGCACAGTTCGCGCAAGGCCTCAACGCTGTGCAGCAGGCGGGCTTCGCAGCGGCAATCGTGGAGTTCGACGATGAGGTGCAGACCATTCATGGTGTTTTCAGCTTAGCGAAGAAGTGAAGGTTTTTCCAAGGCGGCGCAGTGTTCGCTCGGCGGCCAGAACACCCCGGTATTGTGCCTCCTCGAACAGCGAGAAGCCACTGACATCGGCATGGGCAAAGCGCAAACGCTCGCCGTCGGCGGCAAAGAGCCGGCGCGCCTCGCCCCAGATCAGCCCGGGAAGCGGCCGCGCCATGGCGTGCGCGTTGCGAAAGACATCAAGGCGTGTCGTTACCTGGCGGATATCCGGATGGGGGCGTTCGAGTTCGGCAAGAATCTGTTCCGCCCAGTCCGCGCGCGAGGTGGTCAGCAACAGCGACCTTCCCTGTTGTGGAGGCATGTGGGCCAAGGCGCGGTAGTAGGTGAATACCGTAGCGCCAGGGCGCACCCGCAGTTGCTGATGCGTCGCCACCACGTAGCCGAGACCGGGACTGTCGTAGAGCACGTTGTCCCAGGCCATGGATGTGCCGGCTCTATCCTCAGGGAAGCGCGAGAGCGTCAGGTTGGCGACCAGCCACGGGGCATGCGAAAAACTTCTGGCCGCCGCATTCAAGGCATCGTGCCCGGCCAGAACATGGGGCAACAGGAAGAGCGGCGCGGCCCAGATCAGCTGTTCCGCTTCCAGCCGTAGCGTGCGTTTTTCCGCCGGCAGCCACAAATCGACACGCATCAGCCCGTCAACTTCTGCCACGCGAAAGGCGACTGCGCCGGTCAACACGCGATCTCCGGCGCGGGTCTTGATAGCGGTCGCCATGCCGTCTGCCAGCCAGGCATTGCCGCCCGGCGTGGTGAGCACGGTATCGCCGGTCGCGTCCAGCGCCTCGCCGTTGCGGCAGGCAAAGTAATGAATGCCGGCCCAAGCCGATACTTCGGCAATCCCGGTGCCATAATCGTCGCGGCAGGCGTAGTCGACGTACCAGTGCAGTTGCGGCGAATCGAGCCCCTGCGCCAACAACCAATCGCGCATGTTGAGTGTATCCAGCGCCAGCAGGTCGGGCGTGCGACTGGAGAGTTCCATGGGCAGGGCAAACGCGCGGCGGCCGTCATCCCGCCGTTGCTTGAAGCCCTCCATCAGCGCGTAAAAGCGCCGGTACTGTTCGTGCTCGGCGGCGCTCACACCGATCTGCGGCAACACGCCGTCCTGCCACCAGCCGTTCCGGTAGAGCCGCTCCTGTGGCGCAGCGCATAGATAGCGCTCGTCGTAGCGCGGCTTTGTGGCGCGCGGATCGCCCTGTAACACGCCAAGTTCAGCCAGCAACTCGCGCACTGCAGTTGATTCAAGCGTCGGCAGCGGCAGATAGTGCGCCGCCAGAGGATAGTCGCTGACCTCGTTGCGCCCGGCACGGGAGTTTCCGCCCGGCTCGCTCTCAAGTTCGACCATGAGAAAGTCGTTGAAGCCCGACTTGGCCAGCTTCCAGCCAGCCGACAGCCCGCCGATACCGGAACCGACGATGGCCACCGGAATACGCCGCGTCTCGGAGGGCGGGGGGAAATTCGGTTCACGTAGCAGATGACCAAGATCCATCGACGTACCGGACAGTTCACCCGGCGGCAGAGGCGGCTTGGCCGTACTGCCGCAACCGGGAAGCGCGACGAGACCAGCCGCCGCCAGCGAGGCCAGGAAATCGCGCCGATCCATGCTCAGGCGGGCCTCAACGGCGACGGCGCAAGCCCATCGGCCTGCAGCCCAATGAATACGCGCATCTTCAATGCATGCATGGTGGCAAGCCAATATCCATGCGGGTCTTCAGGCAATGCCATTTTCAGCTGTGAGCAACATCAGCCGCGATCCGGCAAGGCGAGTTGAAAATGGGAATCGGTCCATGCGATTCCGCTCAGCGGATCACCTGCCGCCACTCGTTTTCGAAGTAGCGGACCAGAACCTGGTTGTTCAGCCGGTTAACTTCGGCCTCGACGCGCTCCATGTCCTTGGGAAACTGGAACAGGGTCGGCGTCGTTGCCGGCGTGAGGTAGCGCGTCGCCACGGTGTAGGCCGCTGGCGGCTGATAGGCGCGCTTGCCCGCCAGCACATAGCCCCACTCGCCGAAGGACGGCACCAATGCGTGATAAGGCGTCGCCACCAGACCGATGCTCTCCAGCGTTGTTACCACACACCAGTACGACTGCCGGGCATAGAGCGGTGAGGTCGATTGAATGGCCGCCAGCGCACCTTGGCTCATGTGCTTTTCCAGCAGCCGGTAGAAAGCGGCGCTGTAGAGCTTGCCGATGGCGAAGTTGGACGGGTCGGGAAAGTCGACGACGACGAAATCGAAAAAGTCATCGTTGTTCTCCAGCCATTTCAATGCGTCTTCGTTAACAATTTTGACCTTGGGCGAAAGCAGCGCATCCTCGTTGAGCTTGCGCAGCGGCGTGGCGGTGGAGAAAAGCTGCGTCATCGCCGGATCGAGGTCAACCAGCGTCACCGATTCGATCTGCGGGTATTTGAGGATCTCGCGCACGGCCAGCCCGTCGCCGCCGCCGAGCACCAGAATTCGTCGCGCACCGGGCAGCGTGGCCAGCCCCGGATGCACCAGCGCCTCGTGGTAGCGGTATTCGTCGCGGGAGGAAAATTGCAGGTTGTTGTTGAGAAAGAGACGGAGATCGTCTTTCCAGCGGGTGATGACCAGATGCTGATAGGGCGAGGTCGCGTTGTAGACGATTTCATCGGCATACAGATGCGCTTCGGCCAGCGAGGTAAATTGGCCGGCCCCGGCAAAGCTGATGCCGAGCACGGCCAGCGAGACCCAGGCCTGAACCTTCAAGCTGCCGGCGTTAGGCAGCTGCTCGCGAAACAGCCACAGCGCCCATAGCGCGACCAGCACGTTGAGCAGGCCGAACAGCAGGCCGCTGCGCACCAGCCCGAGTTGCGGCACCAGCAACAACGGGAACAGAATGGAGACGACCAGCGCGCCGAGATAGTCGAAAGTGAGCACCTGCGACACCACCTCCTTGAAGCTCAGATCGCGCTTCATGATGCGCATGATCAGCGGGATTTCCAGCCCGACCAGTACGCCGATGCCGACAACCGCGAGATAGAGCGCCAGTTTGAAGGGCGCCGAGAACCAGACGAAGATGAAGAACAGCGCCGCCGCCGAAAACCCGCCGAGCACGCCGACCATCAGCTCGACCTGGATGAAACGAGCGATCAGATGTCGCTCGACATAGCGCGACAGCCACGAGCCAATGCCCATGGCAAAAAGATAGGTGCCGATCACCGTGGAAAACTGCATCACCGAATCGCCGAGCAGATAGCTCGACAAGGCACCGGCGATCAGCTCATAGGCAAGGCCACACGACGCGACGACAAAAACCGAGAACAGCAGGGCTTGATTCATTCGTTGGTTCTACTTGTGATACGTCCTGCTGCCGCCACTGGACAAACGCGAGGTCTGCGCCGCATCACGCTCGAAGAGATTCCAGCCCTGTTGCTGGGCGTGGGCAAAAAAAGCCAGCGCGAGTAGTCCGATGACGAAATTGGTCTTGATCATCTCATTCGTCCTCGTCGTCTCCGGAGTCGCTCGTTTCATCGTCGCCGCCGAGGTCGCTTTCATTCCAGCGTCGCGACTCGAACGCGCTGCGCCGCGATCTTGAGATGAGCGGGAAAGCCGCCAGGAAGATCATCACCATCACGTAGTTCGACCAGGCCGCCGGGTTGCGTACGACTTTAACCGTATCGGCCACGGAATCGCTTTTGTCCGTGCCCAAATCGTATTCAATGGTGAGGTAGTAAGTTCCAGGAGGAATATTCTTGAAGGCAATCGAGTCGCTCTTGCTGCCTTCCGACCAGTTTTCGCCGCCATCCGCGCCGCTGTAGTAGCCGACTTCCTGCATGCCCTGATAGGCCTCGCCAGTGGTTTTCTCGACAAGCGTACTGGTGATATCGACCCAGTTATTCTCGACATCCGTGTCATGGCTCACGCGCAGTGATCGCGCCCGGCTTTGCAGGACAAACTCCTTCGTCGTCAGCGTCGCATCTTCATTGTGCGTTGATAGCACCACTTGCTGTTTGAGCACGGTCTGTGACGAGAAGATGAACACGAAAGCCAGTTGCACGACGGTCGCCACCAGCGCCAGCGCCAGGAAGAGCTTGATCACCTTGCGGTGCGTTTCGATCAGCGGGTTGGGCTGGTTGGCAAAGACGCCGATGCGCGCCGGAGGGGCCGTCGTTATTTTGAAGGCGGCGCACAACGCCTCCGGCTCAAGATACTCGCTCTCGGACCAGCTCGCTTCCTTGTTCGTCACCTCGCGCGAAAGCATCAGCGGCGGGCAGATGTAATCCTCGACGAGGCACGACTCCCCAACCGATACGCGCCAGTAGAACTCGCCCACGACATAGCTGACTTCAGCCGTGCCGGAACTGAACAGCTTGAACAGGCCAGTCTTGCGCCAGAACGACGTTTGCCCGCGACTGACCGACGGCGGATTGGACAGCGTGCGCGCGAAGTTCCAGTGGCCCTGATATTCGGTCAGCCAGGCGAAGCCTTCCTTTTCGTTGAACAGGAGGTATTCGGACCACGCGTAATCCACGCCGCCGGAGCGCTGGCTGCGCCGCATGAAACCGATGGCTTCCCACTCGATGTCGTGCAGTCGGCCCTTGCTGCCAAGCGGCAGCCACGGGACGACGCGCATCGATTGCGCGGCACGCGCCAGGATTTGCACGTTTTCGTTGTCGATGCCAATGATCGAACCGCAGCTGTCGCAGGCGACGCTCTCGATGGCACCCGAATGCACGCTGAGCGGCGAGGCGCAATGCGGACAGTTGAAGGCGTGCGCCTTGATCGTGGCCTTTCCACCCGACGACGATGCGTCTGAAGCCACCCTGAGGTTAGCCAGCTTGAGCTCGTCGAACTTCACCGGGTATCCAACAAAAACCAGCGGCGGCGTTTCGCTGTAGTCGATGGTGACGAAACGGTCGTTGCCTCGCAAATCGGCGGTGTTGACGTCGTAACCGGCCTCGACCTTGAACGGCAACTCGCCTTGGCCGGAAATGCAACGCGCCGATTCAAGATCAGTCACCGTGAAACTGCGCCCGGCAACCGTGATCGGCATTTCAGGCACCAGCGTCTCGAAGGCCGGCAGCGTTTCGCTGATCGGCACCTGCGAACTGACGACGTATTCACCACCGGCCTCAGACAACCATGCGTTGCGCGCGTCGTCGAAGAGAATATGCCACTCGTTCCACAGACCGGACTCGTGCTTGAGCTGAATGCGCCCGATCACGCCAAAGTGCAGTCCACGGAACGATCCCTCGGTACCGATCTGGATGAGACTCGGATCGTCCATCAGCTCGGCCATACGGCCGAGGTTTTTCAGATCCTCGCCGTCACGCAGCAGCGTGCTGCGACAGAACCCGCAGACGGCATAGACCGACGTAGACGAGCGGAAGCTGACCGGCGCGCCGCAGGAAGGGCAGTTGGCGGTTTTCACGGATTAGAAAATATCAAACCCCACCACAGAGGCACAGAGGCGCAGAGAATACGCAGAGGGAAAACATCCTTTCCCGCTTTTCTCTGTGTCACCTCTGTGCCACCTCTGTGTCTCCGTGTCTCTGTGGTGGATTGTGAAGTTCTAAAAACCAACATACCCAATCAGCCCAGCTTGCCCAGCAATTCGGCCTTCTTGGTATCGAACTCCGCCTGCGAGAGGATGCCCTTGGCCACCAGTCCGTGCAATTTCTCCAGCGTGGCCACGATATCGTCGGCACTGACGCCAGTAACCGGTGCAGCCGATACAGTTGGCTGCGCCGCACCCGGCTGCATGGCTTGTGTCATCGCCTGCGCCATGCCCTGCCCGATGGTCAGCCCCGCACCGAGACCGGCACCCATACCCGCCAATCCGCCTTCGTTCTGCGCCGCCAGCGGGATGCTGTTGGCCACTTGATATTGCGTGTAGCGCCCCATGTCGCCGAGCATGTTCATGCTGATCTTGGTATCGAGGATCTTCTGCAATTCCTCCGGCAGCGTGACGTTCTGTACGACAAAGCTGTCGAGCGCCAGACCGTAGCGGTCGAATACCGGCTCCAGTTTACCTTTCAACGCCGTGCTGAATTCAAGCTGATTGGCGGCCATATCAATGAAAGGAACGCCCGACTCACCAAACAGGTCGCTCATCGTGCCGATTACCAGACCGCGCAGCTGGCCGTCGAGATCGTCGACAGTATAAATCTCGCGCGTTCCCGAGATTTCCTTGTAGAACTTGCCCGGATCAATGAGCTTGTACGAGTAGATACCGAAAGCGCGCATGCGCACCATGCCGAAATCCTTGTCGCGGATGGTGATCGGGTTCGGCGTTCCCCACTTGCAATCGAGTTGCAGGCGGGTCGAAAAGAAATAAATATCGGACTTGAAGGGTGAGTCGAAGAGCTTGTCCCAGTTCTTCAAGTTGGTCAGAACCGGCAGCGTCTGCGACGTCAGCGTGTACAGCCCCGGGCCGAAGACGTCCGCCACCTGGCCCTCATTGACGAACACCGCCATCTGCGAATCGCGCACCGTGAGCTGAGCGCCATTCTGGATTTCGAAGTCCTGCATCGGGTAACGGTAGGCCAGAACGCCGTCGCTGTCCTCGGTCCAGTGAATGACGTCGATAAACTGCTTCTTGATGAAATCCATGAGTGCCATGACGATCTCCCTTGAGAAAGTGGTCGAATCAGTAGGACATGCAGGCGGCGTTGGTCAGTCCGACTGAAAATGAAAGCGCGGCGAGGAAGGTAGCCTGTGCCACCTTGCCGGCGGGAATGTCTTCCGCCAGATGCGGCAGCGCGAGACGCGCCACCAGATAGGCCAGAATCTGGATCACTCCGGCAATCGCGCCCCAGGCCGCGAGGTCAGCCAGTGTATCGCTGTGGGCAATAACATTGGCTACCGGCATGGCAAAGCCGAGCATGGCACCGGCGAGACTGATGGAGGCCGCAGTATTGCCCTGCCGAATTAGCGCGATTTCGTCGTAGGGCGTGACGTTGACATAGACCAGCAGAAAAACGGCGATCAGTGCCACCGCGACCGCGAAGTAGGACAGAAAGGCCGGCAACATGGACAACATTTTGGGCAACATGAAAATTCTCCTGTATGCAAATGCCACCGGACTGCCCCGGCCAAGCCGTTCGTAAGATTACTGCGAAGCGCCGAAACGCGCCAGCCCGTCGAGGATCAGATTCTCCGTCAATTGGAACGGAATATTCAAGAGGGGAACAATACTCTGTGCGGCACCGCCTGTCAGCAGACAAACAGCCTCCGGTTCGGCTGCGATCTTGGCGAACATGCGCTCGATGGCACCAATCTGTGCATGCAGACAGCCGCTGACGATGGCATCCATCGTATTGCGCGGTTCGCACCTGAAATGGCCGTCGGCCAGCGGCAGTTGCGCCGTATTGCGCGCCAGCGAGGCACGCATCAGATCAACACCCGGCAGTATCAGGCCGCCACGAAATGTTCCGTTCGCATCGAGCCAGTCGACAGTCGTCGCCGTACCGGCGCAGACCACCAGACAGGCCGTTGGCAAGCGTCCGCGCGCGCCGATCAGAGCAGCCCAGCGGTCGGCACCAAGGCGCTCGGGCATGTCATAGCTGTTGCGCACATCGCAGACGCCCGCGCTCGAGCGCAACCAAAGTGGCGGCGCAAAGCGTGTCGCCAGTGCGGCGCTGATTGCAGCTTCAACTGCCTGGCCAGCGACGTTGCAGGCGACGATGGGAGTGACCGGCCACCCGGCAGCAACGTCGCACAGACTTGCCGCGTCTCCGGTAGGCAAGGCCCCCTGTGCGATCCAGACTGAGCCGTCGCGAACGCCCCACTTGATCCGGGTATTACCCGCGTCAATGGCGATCATCAGGCGGCACGCAAGGAAAGGTCACCGGACAGGCAGCGCTCGACGCCATCAGCCGTCAGTACGAGTAATGCGCCGTCAGTGTCGGCACCACGGCAGACCCCCTCTTTCTCGACCCGTCCATCGCGCAACAAGCGGACCGGTCGGTCTTGCCAAGCGTGAAGGGCCTGCCACTGCTGGCGAAGGGCAGCAAAACCACCTTCCGAAAAGCGATCAAACACATGGGCCAACTCGATCAGAAGCTGTGCGAACAGGGCATGTCGTTCCGGCAACGGTGCGATGAGGTGATCCAGAGCGGCAACGGGCATGGCAAAACACTCGCCCGCGACCATGTTTTCAGGCAGACGCAGATTAAGGCCGATCCCGATCACGGCCAGCGCACGATCCGGATCGCCTTGCAGCTCGATCAGAATTCCGCCCAGCTTGGCATCGTCATGCAGAATATCGTTCGGCCATTTGAGTTTGACGCCGTCCACACCGCACGCTTCCAGCGCGTGGACCACGGCCACGCCAACAGCCAGCGAGAGCCCGGACAATCGTTCAAGACCACCGTCAAATCGCCAGAGCACCGAAAAAGTCAGGCTGGATTCCGGCGTCGCCAACCAGCTCCGCCCGCGACTTCCGCGCCCCGCCGTCTGTCGATCAGCCACGATCACGCTGCCGGCGGGTGCGCCCTGCTCCGCTCGACCGAGCAACAACGTACTGGTGGATTCGCATTCGGCAAGCGAATCAACGTCAAAACGACCACGTGCATCACCAAGCAGGGCTTGCAGGCGAACCGGGTCAATCAGAAGGGAAACGGGAGAATCGTTCATTGCGGCGGCATCATTATTCAACGTCGCCATTATCCTAGAAAGCTCAGTCGACCGCTCATTTATCCTTGGCAAGGCACATGGATACTTGGTTTGGTCGAATTTCAGCGCCTACTGGACGGACGCAATGGATACCATTTCGCTGGTCCAGCGAATAGCTGCATCGAGCTCGTCGAAGATTTCGAACGGATGAACTCCCTCGTATATGCCTCGCCAGAACCGATCCATGATCCGATAACCGGGCACCCCCGGAGCGATGACATACGCTGCGCAAACGCGCCTGGAGGCCTGGCTTTGCGCAATGGCCCCCTTGCGGATCAGGGCAAGGGCATCCGGGGGACACGCGGCAGCGCGGTGGATGACGATAACGAGCCCCCACGGGCCATCCTTGGCCAACTGATCGATAATTGGCCGCATCCCAAGGTGGTATTGCTGAATCAATTCCAGATTCCATGGGCCATCGATATCGGCAACCAGCAGACGCTTTTCTGTACGATAAGACGCACTTCCGTGTGCAGGAAAAGACACCATGGATCAGGACCTCAACGGCAAACAAGCGAATAAAAAGCGAACTCGTGAAATTATTCTACGCCCTTTGCCTTGCCCCACGCCTCATTCCGTTTCTTCGCTCCGCCCGCTGTCCAGGCCCAGCTCCTGAATCTTGCGCGTGATGGTATTGCGGCCAATGCCCAAGGCCAGCGCAGCCTCGATGCGTCGGCCTCCGGTATGAGCCAACGCACGTGCAATCAGCACACGTTCAAAGCGATTGGTCAGCTTTTCGTGAACCTGGCCATCGCTGCCAATCAGCAAACGGTCGACTTCCTGCGCCAGCCCACTTTCCCAGTCCGCCGCGGCAGTCACCGGTGCCGACTCACGCAAATCTGCGGGAAGATCGGCCAAGTCAACCTGCTGCCCTGGTGCCATGACCGTAAGCCAGTGACAGATATTCTCCAGTTGCCGAACATTGCCCGGAAAGTCGAGCGACGCCAGGTACTTGAGTGCCCCATCGGAAAAACGCTTGGCCTCGACCCCCAGATCCTGAGCGCTCTTCTGAAGAAAATGGCGCGCCAGGATGGGGATATCCTCGCGCCGCTCACGCAAGCTGGGCAGACGCACGCGGATCACGTTCAAACGGTGAAATAGATCCTCGCGGAACAGACCTTCTTTGACACGCGTTTCAAGATTCTGGTGCGTCGCCGCGATGATGCGGACGTTGGCCTTGATCGGGGAATGTCCGCCGACACGGTAGTAATTGCCATCCGAAAGCACGCGCAACAACCGTGTTTGCAGCTCGGAAGGCATATCGCCGATTTCGTCAAGGAAAAGCGTGCCACCTTCAGCCTGCTCGAAGCGACCTCGCCGCTGCGTCGCCGCGCCGGTAAAGGCACCACGCTCGTGGCCGAAAAGCTCGGATTCAAGCAAATCCTTGGGGATCGCCGCCGTGTTGATAGCGATGAAGGGCTTGTCGGAACGCGGACTGTGCCGATACACGGCACGCGCCACCAGTTCCTTGCCCGAACCCGATTCACCGGTGATCATGACCGTCGCACTCGACTGACTCAAGCGACCAATCGCTCGGAACACTTCCTGCATCGCCGGTGCCTGACCGAGAATTTCCGGCACCAGTCCAACTTCGCCCGACGCACCAACTTGGTGCTCACTCTCGTCTATCGCCCGACGAATCAACTCCAGCGCCTGATCGACATCAAACGGCTTGGGCAGGTATTCGAAAGCACCGCCCTGAAACGCGGCAACGGCGCTGTCCAGATCCGAATAGGCCGTCATGATGATGACTGGCAAGGATGGAAAACGCTCCTTAACCTTTTTAAGCATGTCCAGCCCGGACTCGCCCGGCATCCGGATGTCGGACACCAGCACTTGCGGCGGCTCAGCGCCGAGATCAAGCTGCGAAAGCGCTTCCGTGGCAGAGGCAAAACTTTTGAAAGGGATCTGCTCGCGGGACAAGGTTTTTTCAAGTACCCAGCGAATTGATTTGTCGTCGTCGACGATCCAGACCGGTTTCATTGATTTCCCAGACTTCATAGTGAGTATGCGGTACCTATAGCAATTAGCTTGCCATCACACCACGCTCAAGGGCATCCGGATCGTAAAACAGGTCTGGCCGGGGCTGCTCTCGCACTCAATCGTCCCGTGATGCTGCTGAACAAAGCTCTGCGCCAGTGTCAGGCCGAGACCGCTACCGCCTTGGCGACCGGAAACCAGCGGGTAAAACATGCGCTCGCGAATATCGTCGGCAATACCGGGACCGTTGTCGATCACCTGCAATTCAAGCGCCAGACGATAGCGCCGCTTGACCAGCGTAACCTGGCGCGCGGCACGTGTGCGCAAGGTAATCTGGCCCGTACCGGGCGTACCGATCGCCTCTCCCTTGATGGCTTGCGCGGCATTGCGGGCGATATTGAGGACAGCCTGGATCAGTTGCTCGCGATCACCGACCAACTCGGGCAAGCTGGTGTCGTAATCGCGCTTCACCGTCAGCGTTTGCGGGAATTCTGCGTTCAGCAAACTGCGCACTCGTTCGAGTATTTCGTGAATATTGACCGGGCCCGGCTGCATCGGGCGGTGCGGCGAAAGCAAGCGCTTCATTAAATCCTGCAGCCGATCCGCCTCCTTGATGATGACCTGGGTGTACTCGCGCAAGCCTGGGTTGTTGAGCTCGTGTTCGAGCAACTGGGCCGCGCCGCGAATGCCGCCCAGCGGATTCTTGATTTCGTGCGCCAGATTGCGGATCAGTTCACGGTTGGCAATCTGCTGCTCAAGCAGTCGCTCTTCGCGGGTTGCCTTGAGTTGCTGGTCGATTGGCCAAAGCTCCACCAACAGTTGCGCTTCGCGCGTATCGGTCGGATTGACCGTGCAGTTCAGATGCAGCACGACACCGTCACCGCGCGTCAGCTCAATGCTCTGTCCGGTATAGCCCCAGCCATGCCGATACGCGCTATCGAGGGCTTCCTGCAAGGTCGCGGGGAATTCCACGAGACTGTCAAGGCGTGCCCCGGCGACCGCTTTGTTGCTGATCGCCAGTAAATGCTCGGCGGCCGAGTTCATGTAGCGGATGGCAAAATCTCCGTCGAGCAGAATGACCGACGAGGAAAGGAGGTCCAGCCCGCTGTAGGGGTTGAGCGAATGATCAGGCATGCGCGAAGAGGAGCAATAAATGCGCCACGTCAGATTCAGCGCAGCTTGGAAATTTCTTTCTGGATTGCTTCGATATTGCGCTCGTGCAAGGCGGCCTTGTCCTTGTACGGCTGGATGCGCTCCTGAAGCTTACCGCCGCTGATGGCACCCCCTTGCATGCGCTCGCTAGGTAGTACGGTCGCTTCCTGTTCCGCGAGATCCTTTTTGGCCTGATCGAGATTCTTTTGCTCAGCCGCCAGTTCGCTGTCGAGAATGCGCCGACGATCCGTGTCTCGCGATTTCTGGGCGTTATCGTCGACTTTCGGGAAAGCGGCAGGCGTCGGCGTTCTCGCGGCTGCGGCCTTGGGTGCTGGAACCGCGACCGGAACGCCCAGATCCATCGCCGTACACCGGGCACCTTTCTCGGTGGATTTAATGTTCGAAAACGACTTGTGCCCGCTTTCGTCGACACACTGATACATGACGTCGGCCTGTAACGGCATTGACGCCAAAAGGAGCAGTGCAGCCGGGAAACAGAGCTTCTGGGAATTCATCGCTTTCCAATCCGTTGGTTGTGACCACTATCCCGAGTTCTGGGCGTGCATCAGTGTATTGGATGCCCCAGTGAAATACAAACGCATCAGCCCCATGAGCGGTGGACAATGCAGTAGACAAAAAAAGGACGGGCATGCCCGTCCTTTTTGGTTTGCGGCGTGATCAGCGGTAAAAAACTAGCAGCTGTAGTACAGGTCGAATTCGACCGGGTGCGTTGTCATGCGAACCTTGTTAACTTCTTCCATCTTCAGTTCGATGAAGGACTCGATCCAGTCCTTGGAGAACACACCACCACGGGTCAGGAACTCGTGATCCTTGCCAAGTGCACCGAGAGCTTCTTCGAGGCTGGCGCAAACGGTCGGGATCTTTGCATCCTCTTCCGGCGGCAGATCGTAGAGGTTCTTGTCGGCCGGATCGCCAGGGTGAATCTTGTTCTGGATGCCGTCAAGACCGGCCATCAGCAACGCGGCGAAGCACAGGTACGGGTTAGCGATCGGATCGGGGAAGCGGGTTTCGATACGACGAGCCTTGTCGGACGCCACGTGCGGAATGCGGATTGAAGCGGAACGGTTCTTGGCCGAGTAGGCCAGTTTGACCGGCGCTTCGTAGTGCGGAACCAGACGCTTGTACGAGTTGGTACCCGGATTGGTGATGGCGTTCAGCGCCTTGGCGTGTTTGATGATGCCGCCGATGTAGAAGAGCGCCATTTCGGACAGACCAGCGTAGCCGTTGCCAGCGAACAGGTTCTTGCCATCTTTCCAGATCGACTGGTGCACATGCATGCCGGAACCGTTGTCGCCAACGATGGGCTTGGGCATGAAGGTCGCCGTCTTGCCGTACTGGTGAGCAACGTTATGCACGACGTACTTGAGGATCTGCGTCCAGTCAGCGCGCTTGACCAGCGTGCTGAACACGGTACCGATTTCGCACTGACCGGCAGTCGCGACTTCGTGGTGATGCACTTCAACCGGCACGCCCAGCGACTCGAGCGTCAGGCACATGGCCGCGCGGATGTCGTGCAGGCTGTCAACCGGGGGAACCGGGAAGTAACCGCCCTTGACGGTCGGACGGTGGCCAGAACCGCCGCCGCTCTCGCTCTTCTCGCCGGAAGTCCAGGCGGCTTCGTCGGAGTAGATCTTCAGCTTGCAGCCGGACATATCAACGCTCCACTCGACGGAGTCGAAGATGAAGAATTCAGGTTCCGGGCCAAAGTAGGCCGTGTCGCCGATGCCGGAGGACTTGAGGTAGGCTTCAGCGCGATGGGCAATTGAGCGCGGGTCACGGTCGTAACCACGGCCGTCGGCTGGATCGACCACGTCACAGGTCAGGACAACGGTCGTTTCGTCAAAGAACGGGTCGATATAGGCGGTATTGGGATCAGGCATCAATTGCATGTCGGAGGCTTGAATTCCCCTCCAGCCACCAATCGAAGAACCGTCAAAGGCGTGACCATTCTCGAATTTGTCTTCGCTGAACGCACTGACCGGAACGGTAACGTGCTGCTCTTTGCCACGGGTATCGGTAAAGCGGAAATCGACAAACTTGGCGTCGTTTTCCTTGACCATCTTGATTACATCTTGCGGGGTTGCCATTTTATGAATCTCCTCAGCGGATACCGGTCATTCCGGCGACAGTTAAAAAGGTGCAGGGGTGATTAGCAGAAACCATGCCAATCCGTGTTCTGCGAACTGGACAGCGTGCAAAGAGCCATTACCCCTTAGCGGATGCTGTTTTCCGCACCATTACGGAGCGCCACATTTCAGAAACGCACCACATCAGTGCGTCCATCCGCTATCTTCCCGAAACAGCACGGACTGAGCAAGTGATTTATACTTTAGTGCCGTACTCTGGATAGCTCATCATGGGAAAACTGACCGCTCTGCTGAATCTGGCCCAGACGCGCGCAAGCGAACTCGGACTCCCCTATGCGGGTGCCCTGACGCCCAAGGAAGCCGCCGAGATCTGGCAACTGGCACCCGGTGCAAAATTGGTTGATGTGCGTACCCGCGCCGAGTGGGACTGGGTCGGCCGCATCCCTGGTGCCGAGGAAATCGAGTGGACGACCTACCCGACCGGGCAAGCCAACAGCCACTTCCTCGCGCAGTTGAAGCAAAGCGTGGACCCGGAGGCGCTGGTCATGTTCATCTGCCGCAGCGGCGTGCGCTCACACGGCGCCGCCTGTCTGGCCAGTGAGGCCGGTTATACCGAATGCTACAACGTGCTTGAAGGCTTCGAAGGCGACAAGGACGCCGGCGGCCACCGTGGCAATATTGGCGGCTGGCGCCACGCGGGCCTGCCCTGGAAAAGCTGAAACTTCACGCTGGAACCCGCTTTTGAAACCGCTTCTGAAACCATTCCCCGCTGTGGCAGTCTGTTGATTCATCCACGGCAACAATTCGAGACCCTGTAATGCAAACCGCCGCCATCGCCTTTGATCGCTTCAACCAGTTGCAGGACGACGCCTGCCATGAACGCATTCGCACCGCCCGCGCCAAGCTGGGCGATCGCGTCGTCATTCTCGGCCACCACTACCAGCGCGCCGACGTTTATCAGTACGCCGACCTGACCGGCGACTCGCTCAAGCTCTCGCGCCTGGCTTCGCAGACCGACGCCGAATACATCGTCTTCTGCGGCGTGCATTTCATGGCCGAGGTCGCCGACTTCATGTCGAAGCCACACCAGAAGGCCATCCTGCCCGACCTGGCCGCCGGTTGCTCGATGGCCGACATGGCCAATCTGGCCAAGGTCGAACGCTGCTGGCGCGAGTTGAACGAGGTGCTGAACGCCGACGAAGTATTCACGCCGGTCACCTACATCAACTCGGCGGCCGATCTCAAAGCCTTCTGTGGCGCGCATGGTGGCATCGTGTGCACCTCGTCGAATGCGGAAACGATTGCCAGATGGGCCTTCGGGCAGCGCGAGAAAATCCTGTTTTTCCCGGATCAACACCTTGGTCGCTGGTCGGGCTACAAGATGGGCATTCCGCTCGACGAGATGTTTGTCTGGGACCCGGACCTTGAAATGGGCGGCCTGACGCCGGAACAGATCCACAAGGCCAAGTTGCTGCTGTGGAAAGGTCACTGCTCGGTGCACCAGATGTTCCAGCCGGCGCACATCATCAAGTTCCGCAACCAGTACCCGGACGGGCTGGTCATCGCGCATCCGGAATGCAGCTTCGAAGTGTGCAAGCAGTCGGACTTTGTCGGCTCGACCGAACTGATCGTCAAGACGATCAAGGAAGCCGCGCCGAATACGCGCTGGCTGGTCGGCACCGAGCTGAATCTGGTCAACCGGCTGGCCGACGAAGTCAGGTCGGAAGGCAAGATCGTCCAGTTCATGGCACCAACGGTGTGCATGTGCTCGACCATGCAGCGCATCGACCCGCAGCATTTGGCGTGGACGCTGGAAAATCTGGCTGAAGGCAATGTCGTCAACCAGATCAAGGTGCCCGAGCACGAAGTCGGCCTCGCCAAACTGGCGCTGGAGCGCATGCTCGCCGTTTCGTAACCCTGCTTAAACACCGATGTCCTGAAGCCCAATAGATACGGGCTTCTCCAAGCCGCATGCCGTGAAGGCCAATATTCACGGCTATCGCAGACACCGCCATCCAAAGACTGACTATTGACGCGCCTTTCAAGGCGACGTCACTTCACGTACGCACTGCTCAATCACCCGCCAGTTGCATCTTGAAAACGTTTTCATGTATAAATGCATCCGACTGAACAACGAGGATGCGAAAAACATGAGCCCGAACACCCCGAACTCCTATGGTTTTTTCGACGACGCCCGTCGCGAATACGTCATCACCCGCCCCGATACCCCCCTGCCCTGGCTGAACTATCTCGGCCAGGACGAATTCTTCGGCCTGTGCACCAACACCGCCGGCGGCTACACCTTCTGGAAAGACGCCAAGCTGCGCCGCCTGACGCGTTATCGCTACAACAACGTCCCCTACGACCTCGGCGGCCGCTACTTCTACGTAAATGACGGCGGCGAAGTCTGGAATCCCGGCTGGAAGCCGGTCAAAGCCAAAGACGTCGCCTACGAATGTCGCCATGGCCTGGGTTACACGCGCATCGTCGGCGAGCGTGACGGACTCGAAGTGGAAACGGTGTTCTTTGTGCCGCCGGGCGAAAACCTCGAAGTCTGGAAAGTCACCGTGCGCAACAAGTCGACGCAGCGCAAAACGCCAAAGCTCTTCTCCTACCAGGAGTTCTGCTTCTTCGAGGCGCTCAACGACATGACCAATTACCAGCGCACCTACTCAATCGGCGAGGTTGAGGTTGAAGGCTCGGTGATTTACCACAAGACCGAGTACCGCGAGCGCCGCAACCACTATTCGCTGTTTGCCTGCACGCGCCCGATTGCTGGTTTCGATACCTCGCGCGATGCCTTCGTCGGCATTCACGAAGGCCTGCACGAGCCGAAAGTGCCCTTCGCCGGGGCGTGCACCAATTCGATGGCTTTCGGCTGGAATCCCATCGGCGCGCATCAGATCGACCTTGATCTCGCCCCCGGCGAATCAACCACCTTCGCCTTTGTACTAGCCTACGTCGAGCAGGGCGACACACCGAAATTTGACGCGCCCTTCGTGATGAACAAATCGCTTGGCCGCGCTATAGTCGCCAGGTATTCGGCCGCTGGTGCGGTCGACGCCGCCTTTGCCGATCTCAAGCGCTACTGGGACGATCTGCTCGGTAACTTCCAGGCCGACTGCCCGAATGAGCACGCCAATCGCATGCTCAACACCTGGAATCAATACCAGTGCATGGCCACCTTCAACATGAGCCGCTCAGCGTCGATGTACGAAACCGGCATCGGTCGCGGCATGGGTTTCCGCGATTCCAACCAGGATCTGCTCGGCTTCATGCACATGATCCCCAGCCGTGGCCGCCAGCGCATTCTCGACATCGCGGGTACGCAACTCTCCGACGGCACCTGCTACCACCAGTACCAGCCGCTGACCAAAAAAGGCAATGCCGAAGTCGGCGGCGATTTTTACGATGACCACCTGTGGCTGGTGCTGTCGACCTGCGCCTACATCAAGGAAACAGGCGACGTTTCAATCCTGCAAGCGCCGTGCGGCTATGCCGACAAGACCTACGCTGCGGAGAACGAGATGGAGATCCTGCTCCATCACCTGGAAACCTCAATTGCCTACACCATGACCAAGCGCGGCCCGCGCGGCCTGCCACTGATTGGTCATGCCGACTGGAACGATTGCCTCAACCTCAACTGCTTCTCGACCGAGCCGAACGAGTCTTTTCAAACGGCGGGTGACGTCAAGGATTCCAAGGCGGAGTCAGTGATGATCGCCGGCCTTTTCCTCTACGCCTCGCGCGAAATGGCCGCGCTCTACGACTTCCTCGGCAGCACTGAAGATGCCAAGCGCCTGCGCGCCAACTACGCAGAAATGCTGGCCACGGTGGAGCGCGAAGCCTGGGATGGTGAGTGGTACACCCGCGCCTACGACGCCGAAGGCGCAGTGATCGGATCAAAGAGCAATGAGGAAGGAAAGATCTTCATCGAAAGCCAGGGCTGGTGCGTGCTTGGCGGCGCTGGCGCCGACAATGGCCGCGCCCGACAGGCCATGGAGTCAGTGCATAAGCACCTCTTTACAAAAAACGGCGCGGTACTTCAACAGCCGGCCTATTCCACCTACGACCTGAAACTTGGTGAGGTCACCTCGTACCCGCCTGGCGTCAAGGAGAACGCCGGCATCTTCAGCCACAACAACACCTGGATCCACCTCGGCTGGTGCCTGCTCGGCGATGGCGACCGCGCGCTGGAGTACTACCTCTCGATTTGCCCGTCGGCCAAGCAGGATCAGATCGAAACCTATCGCGGCGAACCCTACGTCTACGCCCAGATGATCGCCGGCAAGGACGCGCCGTGCTTTGGCGAGGCCAAGAATAACTGGCTGACCGGCACCGCCGCGTGGACCTTTGTCACCATCAGCCAGGGCTTGTTGGGCATCAAACCGGATTACGCCGGCCTGCGCATTGATCCGTGCATCCCGAAGGCCTGGCCGGGGTTTTCTGCCACGCGCCAATTCCGGGGCAACACCTACCAGATTCAGGTCAGCAACCCGAAGGGCGTTAGCAAAGGCGTGGCAAGCCTGCGCCTGGACGGTCAGGCGATTGATCCGACAGCACCGATTCCTTACGTGCCGGACGGGAAGGCGCACACGGTCGAGATTCTGCTGGGCTAAGCCAAGAAGGCCCTCCAAGGAGGGCCTTCTCCAGGTTCGTAACCCAAATCGGCTTAGCAGCGCCGGGCGGTTTCCCGGTACACCAGCGCCATTTCCGGCAACTGAATCTCAACGCTATGCTGCCCGAGCATGGCGAGCAAGGTGTTCGCCATGTACTGCCCCATTTCGTACAGAGGCTGGTGAACCGTTGTCAGGGGCGGGGTAAGGTAGGCAGTCACCGGCAAGTTATCCAGGCCAATGAGCGAGATATCTTCTGGCACACGCAGCCCGCGCCGATAGAGCACCATGTGTGCCCCCATCGCGCTCTGGTCGTTACTAGCAAACACGGCGGTGAAGGTCCGGCCGCTATCGAGCAAGCGCGTCATGGCCAGCGCGCCGCCCTTCTCGTGAAAATCGCCCTGGAAGACCAATTCTGGATCGGCGGCAACACCATACTCTTCGTGCGCACGAAGGTAGCCGACGTAGCGATCAACGGCATCCGAATGATCGTCCGGCCCGCTGATGTGAGCAATGCGCCGGTGCCCAAGGCCAAGCAGATGCTTGGTCGCAAGGTAACCACCGTGTACATTATCGAGCCGAACCGCCTTCAGGTTGGGCCCGTCCAGACGCCGCCCGCTGGCCACGACCGGCTGTCGGCGGGAGAAGTCGCGTAGCTGCTCGTCGCTCAAGCCACCATTCAGAATCACCAATCCGTCGATGCTGCGCGACATGAGAATGCGGACGCGTTCTGCCTCCTCCTTGGGATTCCAATGCCCGCTGACGATGATCGGCGCGTAGTGGCTATCCTCCAAGACATCTTCAATTCCCAGCATGACGCGGTTGAACACCGGGCTCTCAATACGCTGCGTGAGAATTCCGATGGTCATCGAGGTGCCCGTTTTAAGGCTGCGGGCATGCAGATTAGGCCGATAGTTCAGGCGGGCGATAGCGGCCTCAACCGCCAGTCGCTTGTCGTCTGCCACACGCGCCGTGCCATTGACAATGCGGGAGACGGTACTCACTGACACACCGGCCTCACGCGCGACATCAGTCACCGTCACGGTAGGCTGCTCAACTGGCGAGAACGAAGAAAAAGAGTTTTGTTCAGCGGTCACGGCTAATGAAATCCAAAAATTTCAAACGAGCAATATTGGCGTTCCATCATAGTTCATCAACAAAGAGATTGACAACGTTTTCATAAATATTTTGAGTCACAAAAATCTCTCAGGAATCTTCATCTCCGCAGATTTCTCCATGACCATGTGTTTTTCCGGCACATAAATAGATTTTTTTATATTTATTATCAGCAACTTGAACAACAACAAACACTGCACGACAGGCATACCCCGGTCAAATTGACCGCCCGATCTTCGCCGCCCACCTTTGATCACGCGCTTCAAATAATCATTGACAAGACCGCCAAGTCACTTTTAAATGTGATTTTCTTGAAAACGGTTTCACGTTTTTCAAGCATCAGCAGCACTCCATCCGCTTGCGCACCAAATGATGATGGAGCAAGATTTTTTCGTCGGCAGTGGGAAGACCATGTTGGGGGAGCATAAATGAGCAAGTCCGATGTCCGCTTGCGCGGGATCAAGAAGAGCTACGGCAAGGTTGATGTCATTCACGGCATTGATTTGGACATAGAACCAGGCGAGTTTGTGGTTTTCGTCGGCCCGTCGGGCTGCGGCAAGACCACCCTGCTGCGCATGATCGCCGGGCTCGAAGAAATCACGGCGGGCGAGCTCAGCATCACGGGCGAACGGGTTAACGACCTGCCGCCTTCGCAGCGCGGCGTCGCCATGGTCTTCCAGAGCTACGCCCTGTACCCGCACAAGACCGTCTATGACAACATGGCCTTTGGCCTCAAGATCGCCAAGATACCCAAGCCGGAAATCGAACGCCGGGTCAATGAAGCCTCCGAAGTCCTGCAGATCACTGACTACCTCAAACGCCTGCCCAAGGCCCTCTCCGGCGGCCAGCGCCAGCGGGTTGCCATCGGCCGCGCCATCGTCCGCGACCCCAAGGTCTTTCTCTTTGACGAACCGCTGTCCAACCTCGACGCCGCCCTGCGCACCAAGATGCGTGTCGAACTCAAGACCCTGCACCGCCGCCTCGGCGCCACCATGATCTACGTCACCCATGACCAGGTCGAAGCCATGACCCTGGCCGACAAGATCGTCGTGTTGAACAAAGGCCGCGTCGAACAAGTCGGGCACCCGCTGGATCTTTACAACAAGCCGGCCAGTCTCTTTGTCGCCGGCTTCATCGGTTCGCCGCAAATGAACTTCATCGGCGGTGACTTTGCTGCCTCACACAAAGCCACCACGGTCGGCCTGCGCCCAGAACACCTGACGGTTGACCCGAACGGTGAAATCAAGGGCACGCTCAAACACGCCGAGAAGCTCGGCAACGAAACCTTCGCCTATGTCACCGCCGGTGCGCTGGGCGAAATCACCGCTCGCGTGGATGGCACGCTGGCCAAAGAGTCGGGCGACCCGATTACGTTGGGGTTTGCACCGGAACACCTGTACCGCTTCGATAGCGCCGGCCAATGCCTGCGCGATTAAGTACGACTTTACGGATGGTCCGTAAAGTTATTTTTAAGGAGAAACGTGGCATGTTCAAGAAAACCGTAATCGCAGGTGCGTGCGCTTTAGTCGGGGCATCGCTGGTCAGTCCGGCCATGGCCGCTGACTATAAGGGCCCGGATCTGAAAGGTGAAGTCATTACCGTCACCTGCCCGTGGACCGGTGCCGAAGAAATCATATTCAAGAAGGTCATTACCAACTTCGAAGCAGCCACTGGCGCAACCGTCAAGCACTCCTGCTCGCAGAGCTCGGAACAGCAAATCGTTATCGACATCAAGGCCGGTTCGCCGACCAACATCTCCGTCTTCCCGCAACCCGGCCTGGCGGCTAACATGGCGGCAATTGGTGGTCTGGTGCCGCTGGGTGACAAGACCCGCGACTACGTCATCAAGAATTTCGCCGCTGGCAAATCCTGGGCCGATCTCGGTACTTACGCCAACAAGGCGGGAAAGAAAGAATTCTACGGTCTGTTCTACAACGTCAACCTGAAGAGCCTGGTGTGGTACATCCCGGAGAACTTCAAGGAAAAAGGCTACAAGGTTCCGAAGACCATGGAAGAGCTGATGGACCTGACCAAGAAGATCGCCGCCACGGGTGAGAAACCCTGGTGTATCGGTCTGGGCAGCGACGCCGCCACGGGTTGGCCAGGCACCGACTGGATCGAAGACATGATGCTGCGTACGCAGACGCCGGAAGTCTACGACGGCTGGGTCAACAACACGATCAAGTTCAACGATAAGCGCGTAATTGAAGCCTTCGATGCCTACGGCTGGTTTGCCAAGAACGATGCCTACGTCGACGGCGGCGCCAAGGCCGTAGCCACGGTCAGCTTCAAGGACAGCCCGAAAGGCATGTTCGGATCGCCCCCCAAGTGCTACATGCACCGTCAGGCCAGCTTCATTCCCGCCTTCTTCCCTGAAGGCAAGCAAGAAGAAGCCGACTTCTTCTACTTCCCGTCCTTCGCCGGCAAGAAGCTGGGTAACCCGGTTCTCGGTGGCGGTACGATCATGACCATCACCAAGGACAGCAAGGGTGCCCGTGCTTTCATGGACTTCCTGCAACATCCGCAAGCCAGCGAAATCTGGATGGCAGAGGGTGGTTTCCTGACCCCGCTCAAGACAGCTGATCTGAACAAGTACAAGTCCAAGCAACTACGCAAACAGGGCGAAATCTTCCTGAATGCGACGACCTTCCGCTTTGACGGTTCCGATCTGATGCCTGGCGCCATCGGTGCCGGCAGCTTCTGGAAAGGCATGGTCAATTATTCCAGCGGTCAATCGGCCAAAGAAGTGACGGATGAAATCCAGAAGAGCTGGGATGCCATCAAGTAAGGCCAGCCCGTCTGTCCGGTAACAAAGGGCCGGCGGCCAACGCCGTCGGCCTGTTTCAAAGTCACCCCACCCTCCCTACCCATGAGTCGATCACGCCATGACTGATCAAATACTCCAGACGATAATGGCCGTCGTCGTCAGCATCGCGTTTTGCCTGTTGTATTTTGCGGGGTCAAACTTCCTGCTCGACAAGATCATCTATCTGCCGCTGGGCACCCGCAACCAGCGGGAAACCGTGCGCTCAAATATCCGGCCCTGGCTGTTTCTGGCACCCGCCCTGCTGCTGCTGGGCATCTATCTCCTGTACCCCCTGATTGAAACCTTCCGCTTGAGTTTCTATGACTCCACGGACAGTAATTTCGTCGGGCTGGCCAATTACCGCTGGGTGTTCGTCGATCAGAACTTCCTGATCACGATCCGCAATAATTTCATGTGGCTGCTGGTCGTTCCGACCCTGGCCACCATTTTCGGGCTAATCGTCGCCGTGCTGTCCGACCGCGTGTGGTGGGGCAACTTCGCCAAGTCCATGGTGTTCATGCCCATGGCCATCAGCTTTGTCGGTGCCAGCGTGATCTGGAAGTTTGTTTACGACTATCGCGGCCCCGGTTCGGAACAGATCGGCATCATCAACGCCATCGTGACCGGCATGGGCTTCCCGCCGCAAGCCTGGGTCACCGTCCCCTTCTGGAACAATTTCTTCCTGATGGCCATCCTGATCTGGATTCAGACCGGTTTTGCCATGGTGATCCTCTCCGCTGCCCTACGCGGCGTGCCAACCGAAACCATCGAAGCGGCGCGCATTGACGGCGCCAGCGAGTTGCAGATCTTTTTCGAGATCATGGTGCCGCAGGTCATGTCCACCATCCTGGTGGTGTGGACAACCATCACCATCACCGTGCTCAAGGTTTTCGATATTGTCATGGCCATGACCGGTGGTCAGTGGGACACCAGCGTGCTGGCCAATCTCATGTACGACTGGATGTTCCGTGGCGGCGGTGATTACGGACGCAGCTCCACCCTGGCCATGGTCCTGATGTTTGCCGTCATTCCGGTCATGGCCTTCAACATCCGCCGGTTCCGTACCGAAGAGGCGCAACGATGAAGAAATATTTCAGCTTACCCGCCATCGCCGCACAACTGCTGCTGCTGGCCATCGTCGTCGTCTGGGTGATGCCGACTTTCGGCTTGTTGGTATCGAGCTTCCGCGACAAGACGCAGTTGATCTCCAGCGGATGGTGGACGGCCTTGTCGACACAAACCCGCGCCGACATGCGACGCACCGGTGGCGCGCAAAGCGTCGTCCAGGAAGGCGACCGATACGTCATCAGCGGACGGCTGTTCGCCGAGCAGGCCGGCGTCAAGATCAGCAAGTTCTCGCTCAAGACCGCCAATCCCGGTGAATTCAAGGCCGGCGAGAAGATCGAGATTGCCGATGCCCAGATTTTTGACGAGGAAGACGGCCAGCCGGATGGAACCCTCACGGTAGCGGCTGACAGCACCTATCGTCTGGAGCTCACCGCGCCGTACGAGAAAAACACGGGGATTCGCATCTTCTTCATCGCCGCCTCGCCGCCGGTCTTCCTGACACAGAACTATGAGAAGGTGATCGCGTCCGAGGGCGTTGGGCAGGCTTTCCTGAATACCTTCAAGGTCACTATCCCGGCCACCTTCATTCCGATCCTGATTGCCGCCTTCGCCGCCTACGCCTTCAGCTGGATGACGTTCCCTGGTCGCAAGTGGTTGTTCGTGGTGGTCGTCGGCTTGCTGGTGGTGCCGCTGCAGATGTCGCTGATTCCTCTGCTGCGACTCTACAATCAGGTCGGCGAAAGCCTGGGGATTGAGTCGAAGTCCTATCTGGGGGTCTGGCTGGCGCACTCGGCATTCGGCCTGCCGCTGGCCATCTACCTGTTGCGCAATTACATCGCCGCACTGCCCCGGGACATCATCGAGAGTGCGCGCATGGACGGAGCGTCGCATTTCCAGATCTTTACCAGCATTGTGTTGCCCTTGTCGATTCCGGCGCTGGCCAGCTTTGCGATCTTCCAGTTCCTGTGGGTGTGGAATGACTTTCTGATTGCGCTGGTCTATCTGGGCAAACAACCGGAGAACATTGTGCTGACGATCAAGCTCAACGACTTGATGGGGTCGCGTGGAGAGAGCTGGGAAATCCTTACCGCCAGTGCCTTTGTCTCCATTGCGGTACCCGTCGCCGTGTTCTTCTCGCTGCAGCGATTCTTCGTCAGGGGTCTGCTGGCAGGGTCGGTCAAGGGCGGGTGAGACCCGGTCGGTTTACGCCAAAAGAATCCGTCATTCCTGCCGGCGCAGGAATGACGGGCCTACTGTTCTCTTCTCTCCTTCAATCTCGCAACAAGGCTTGAAGCATCAGGGCACTCTTCTTGTACGTTCTTTCTTGAGTCTCGAAGTCAACATGCACAATGCCAAAGCGCTGGCTGTAGCCATGTGCCCATTCAAAGTTGTCCAGCAGGCTCCAGACGTAGTACCCACGAATGTCCGCGCCCTGCTCAACCGCCTCAGACAGCTTTTCGATATGCAATTGCAGATAACTGCATCGCATGTCGTCGTTGCACGCGCCATCAACCACGGGTGTGTTATCGGCCGCGCCGTTTTCCGTAATCCAGATGGGTGGCAGCGGCCATTTGTGACACAGGTTCTGAATCACGCGCTTCAAGCCTTCCGGATAAATCTCCCAGCCAAAATCGGTGAGGAATTTTCCAGGATCTGGTGGCACGTAGGTATAGCCCCGCTGAGCATCAGCCGGACTGAGCGGGGCCTGGGCAAAAGCGCGCGTGTAGTAGTTGAAGCCGATAAAATCGAGCGGTTGCGCGCAAATTTCCGCGTCGCCAGCCCAACGATCAGCAATGCGCGACCCCATCTGCGCCAGCAATTCTTGCGGCCACTCTCGGCCGAAAAGGGGGTTCAAAAAGCACTCATTGCGTTCGTATTCCGCCATGCAGGCCGCTTGCGCATCCGCCAGATCGGAACTCGCGGGATCACACAGCTCGGGATTGAGCACGATACCCAGTGCCGTACCTGGGTGCTCGCTGCGCCAGGCTTGAACACCCAGGCCATGCGCCAGCATGAGGTGGTGCGCCGCGCTGAGTGCGCCCTCACGGTTCTGCAAACCGGGGGCAAACACCCCGAGATCGTAGCCCAGGAATGCCGAACACCACGGTTCATTCAAGGTCGCCACGGTAGGCAGGCGATCCCCCAGCTGCTGCGCCACCAATTGGGCGTAGTCGGCAAACCGGTAAGCCGTATCACGCTGCAACCAACCACCTTCCAGATGCGAGGGAAGATCCCAGTGAAAAAGTGTGGCGTTGGGTTTGATCCCGTATTGATCCAGCACATCAAGCAGCCGTTTGTAGAAATCCAGCCCCGCATGGTTGAGCGTGTTGTTTTCAGTGACGACGCGTGGCCAGGCAAGCGAAAAGCGGTAATGTTTGAAGCCAAGTCCGGCAAGCAGGCGAATATCGGATTCATAACGGTGGAAGTGGTCGCAGGCAACAAGGCCATTGCTTCCGTCCTTGATGCGGTTGGGCTGAGCGCAGAAATCATCCCAGATGCTTGGTACGCGGCCGCCCTCCGTCGCGGCCCCCTCAATTTGAAACGACGAAGTAGCACATCCCCACTCAAAGCGGTCGGGCAGCAGGTTGGAAGGCAGCGTTTGCATGGATTGACTCCGAAAGACCATTGATTCACCCGATTCTATCAGCCTATTTAGATAACAAAGAAAGGTAATTCATCATGCAAAAACTGAACAAAGCGCCAAATGACAACTGGTGGCGCGGCGGCGTCATTTACCAGATCTACCCACGGAGTTTTGCCGACAGCAATGGTGATGGGATTGGTGATCTGGCCGGAATCACAGCGCGTCTGGACTATGTGGCCAGCCTTGGGGTCGATGGCATCTGGTTGTCGCCATTCTTCAAAAGCCCGATGAAGGATTTCGGCTACGACGTGAGTGACTATTGCGATGTCGACCCCATGTTCGGTTCACTGACTGATTTCAAGACACTGGTTGATCGGGCTCATGCACTCGGTTTGAAGGTTATGATTGATCAAGTGCTATCGCACACTTCGGATCAGCATCCGTGGTTCGTCGAAAGCCGGGTGAGTGCCGACAACCCAAAATCCGACTGGTACATCTGGGCCGATTGCAAAAACGACGGTACGCCACCCAACAACTGGCTTTCCATTTTTGGCAGCAGCGCATGGCAGTGGGATACGCGACGTTGCCAGTACTACATGCACAACTTCCTCTCCAGCCAGCCCGATCTGAACTTCCACAACCCGCAGGTACAGGACGCGTTGCTACAGACGGTAAAGTTCTGGCTAGACTTCGGCGTTGATGGTTATCGCCTCGATACCGTCAATTTCTATTTCCACGACCAGCAGTTGCGCAGCAACCCGGGACGCGGACGTCCAAGTGGCGATGATCCAGCGGTCAGCCCGGTGAATCCGTACGCCTGGCAATGGCATCAGTTCGACAAAAGCCAGACGGAAAACCTTGAATTCATGCGCAAATTACGCGCCTTGCTCGACCAATACCCCAACACCACCATGGTCGGTGAAATCGGCGATGACGATGGCTTGGCCCGTGTTGCGGAATACACCAGCGGTGGCGACAAACTGCACATGGCCTATTGCTTTGAGCTGTTTGGCACAAAACACGGAGCCGAATTCCTTCACACCGTACTCAGTCGCTTTGAAGAAATTGCCCCGGAGGGATGGCCCTGCTGGGCCTTGACGAACCACGACGTGCAGCGTGTTGCCACCCGCTGGGGTGGCGATCAGCCCAATCCTGCCCTGTTACGCCTTGCCGCAGCCATGCAGATGAGTTTGCGCGGCTCGCCGTGCCTGTACCAGGGCGACGAGCTTGGTCTGGAGGAAGCGGCAATTGCCTATGAAGACTTGCAGGATCCGTACGGCATTACCATGTGGCCGGAATTCAAGGGGCGCGACGGATGCCGCACACCAATGCCATGGTCTGCGAACGCCATTGACCTCGGATTTTCGCCGGACCCATCGACGGCTGAAGCTCCTTGGCTACCCGTTTCCGAATCACACCGCTCACTGGCCGTGGATGCACAGGATAGCCCGCCGGATTCCCTGCTTAACTTCTACCGCCAGTTGTTGCGTTGGCGCAAAACCCAAGCGGCGCTGGTCAACGGGGAGATGAGCTTGCTGCCACCCGATGCGCAGGTGCTGGCCTTTGTTCGATCCTGTCCGACGCAACGCGTGCTGTGCCTGTTCAATTTCAGCGGCCGCGCCGCATCGTGGCCCCTCCCTGCAGACTGCACCGTGTCATCGGTACTGGCCGACAGCGGCCTGACCGGGGCGCGTCTGGCTGGAACCCAGGTTCAGCTCGAACCGTGGGCAGGACTATTTGTTCTGCTGGCCTGAGCCAGACGACAGACTTTACCTGACAGACCCCGCCAGGATAGGCGGGGTCTGTCAGGTCTATGGTTAAATGAACGATGCCGTGAGAAACTGTTCCCGGTGTTTGTGAAAGGCAACCTTCCCGAACAACGATGTGTAGCCCCATGAGGATGGCACTTGAAAAGCCATTTACCGCAGTGACATCCAGAACATTAAGCATCGTTACCTACAACATCCACAAAGGATTCTCACAGTTCAATCAGCACATGATGGTGCACGAACTGCGCGAGCAACTGCGCGCACTGGGGGCAGATATCGTTTTTCTCCAGGAAGTCCAGGGCATGCACAGCCGGCACGCCGAGAATATCAATAACTGGCCGGAAGGATCGCAGCAAGACTTTCTCGCCGCAGATGTCTGGCAATCCACCGCCTACGGCAGCAATGTAATTTACGATCATGGGCACCACGGCAACGCGATTCTCGCCCGCTTCCCGATCGAGCATTCACACAATCAGGATGTCACCCACTTGCGCTTCGAACGGCGCGGCCTTTTGCACTGCGCGATCAACGTACCGGGCCTGGAAAAAGCGCTGCACTGTGTCTGCGTGCACCTCTCGCTGTTCGCCCGCTCGCGGCGCCGGCAACTGGACGCGCTGGCTGGCTATCTGGAGGACATTGCCGGCCCCGATTCACCGTTGATCATCGCCGGCGACTTCAACGACTGGCGCAACGAGGCCGACGAATTGCTGGCGAAGCGCCTTGGCCTGATCGAAGCCTTTGGTGGAGTTTTCGGTAGCCCGGCCTCTCCGGGACGCAGCTATCCAGCCAAACTGCCCGTTCTGCGGCTCGACCGCATTTATGTGCGAGGCTTCTCGGTTAAACACGCGGAGGTCCACTTCGGAGCCCCGTGGTCAAAAATATCGGATCACGCCGCCCTTTCGGCGCAGCTGCTGCACAAAACCGGCGGCGCTAAACGCTGACGATGCTGGCCAAATTCCTGCCCGGCAATCGACTGACGCTGCTTGACAGCGGGGCTGAATTCTTTCCGGCGCTGCTCACTGCGATTAACGAAGCCCGGCGCGAAGTCCATCTTGAGACCTACATCTTCGAGGATGACAACACCGGCCGCGCCGTTGCCGGTGCGCTGATGGAGGCCGCGCGACGCGGCCTTACCGTACGCCTCATGGTTGATGGATTCGGCGCTCCTGCATTTGCCGCCACGCTGATGCCCGCTTTGCTCGACGCCGGCGTCATGGCCGTGGTCTATCGACCCGAGATCGCGCGCTTCAAACTGCGTCGGCACCGCTTGCGCCGACTGCACCGAAAGCTGGCAATCATCGACGGAAAAATTGCCTTCGTCGGCGGCATCAATATCATCGACGATCTCAACAGCCCGAGTCTTTCGCCGGGGCGCTACGACTACGCCGTAAAGGTTGAAGGCCCACTGCTCATACCGATCCAATACACGATGCGCCGGCTCTGGGAAATCGTCGCTTGGGTCAGCCTGAAACGTCGCTACCGGATCACACACAGCACCATTCAAACCCCGTCACCCTGCGGAGAACAGGAGGCGGCTTTCCTCGTGCGCGACAACATCAGGCATCGCCGGGATATCGAGAAAGCCTATCTCGCCGCCATTGCTGGCGCCCGCGAAAGCATCCTGATCGCCAACGCCTACTTCCTGCCCGGACGCCGCTTCCGACGTGCCTTGTACCGGGCCGCCAAACGCGGCGTTCACGTGACCATCCTGCTCCAGGGGCGCATCGAGTACCGCCTGCTCCACTACGCCACACAAGCCCTCTACGGCAAACTGCTGAATGCCGGCATCCATCTCTTTGAATACCACCACAGCTTCCTGCACGCCAAGGTGGCCGTCATCGACGAGCAGTGGGCGACCGTCGGATCGTCCAACATCGATCCCTTCAGCCTGTTTCTGTCCAAGGAAGCCAACCTTGTCGTGGTGGACAAGACATTCGCGGCCGAATTGCGTGACAGCCTTGAGAAGGCCATGCAGGAAGGTGCTCAGGAACTGCCGCCACAGCGCTGGCAACAACTGCCGTGGCATTCCCGGCTGTTACGCTGGGCGAGCTACAACCTCGTTCGCCTGGCGATCGGCATCTCGGGGTACGGGGGAAAACACTGACCCGCCAGATGCCGCATAAAAAGGCGATCTGCAAGCAGGCATGCTGAAAAGCCAATAAATACGACACTCTTCAGACACAAGGCGTGTAGACCGCCTATCCATGAGCTCTGCAGTCATTCAGTTAAAGAACGTGGCCACCCGGAAAGATCGCCTTTACGGCCGGGACACGCGCCATCGACCAGACCGAAACGGCCCAACGCCAGAACTCGGCTATCGGCACAGCGCGCAGTTCGGTTGGCACGTCATGCCCGAGAAACTGCATCGCAGAGGCCAGAATCGTACTGCCACCGGCCGGGTTGATGGCAGCGGCCAGCGTTTGCTTGGAAAGTTTTTCGCCCACCGCGTTTACGACCACCGGCAGATGGGCGTAGCTTGGCGTCGGCAGACCCAGGCACTGCTGCAACCACATCTGGCGAGCCGTCGAATCGAGCAGATCGACGCCGCGCACCACCGCATTCACGCCCTGCAGCGCGTCGTCGATAACGACCGCTAACTGATAAGCGTACTGCCCATCGGCGCGCAGCAAAACGAAATCGCCCACATCGCGCTCCAGGCTCTGTCGGGATTCGCCCTGAATGCGATCAACAAAAGAGAACTCCCGATCCGGAACACGCAAGCGCCAGGCACGAGCCGCTTTTCCCTCGGCCAATCCGGCACGGCAACTGCCGGGATAGACCAGCCCGCCATCGACCGAGATCCGATCTGTTGCTGCGGCGATCTCGCTGCGCGAGCAGGCGCAGGGATAGACGTTAGCATCGGCTTGCAAGCGAAATAGCGCCGTCTGGTAAAGGTCTAAACGATGGCTCTGAACGACCACCTCGCCGTCCCACTCAAAGCCGAAACCCTCAAGCGTGCGCAAAATGTCTTCCGCCGCTCCCGGAACCGTACGCGGCCCATCCACATCTTCGATGCGCACCAGCCACTCGCCTCCGTTGGCACGCGCATCGAGATAACTGCCAAGCGCCGCGACAAGTGAACCGAAATGCAAAGGTCCGGTCGGCGACGGGGCGAAACGGCCGCGATAGCGGACGGACGGAACGGCCTGCGCTGCTGGTTTCATGGCAGCCGCCCCGTCGGGGTTGAGTATTAGACGTTAAACAGGAAATTGAGTACGTCGCCGTCCTTGACGACATACTCCTTGCCCTCGGCGCGCATCTTGCCGGCTTCTTTGGCGCCGTGCTCGCCGCCATAAGCGATGAAGTCGTCGTAGGCGATGGTTTGTGCGCGAATGAAGCCGCGCTCGAAGTCGGTATGGATGACACCGGCGGCCTGCGGTGCGGTATCGCCCTTATGGATCGTCCACGCCCGCACTTCCTTGACGCCCGCTGTGAAGTAGGTTTGCAGTCCGAGCAAGTGGTAGCCGGTATGCACGAGGCGATCCAGGCCTGGCTCCGCAAGGCCCAGGTCAGCCAGGAATATCTGCTTTTCTTCGTCGTCCAGATCGGCAATCTCGGCTTCAATCGCCGCACAGACAGAGACCACTTCGGCCCCCTCGGCTTCGGCATGTGCGCGCACGGCATCGAGGTGCGGATTGTTCTCGAAACCGTTCTCGGCGACGTTGGCCGCGTAGAGCACCGGCTTGGCAGTGATCAGGCAGAAGGGCTTGAGATTAAGCCATTCCTCCTTGGACAGTTCGAGCGCACGTACCGGCTTGCCCTGATCCAGCTGGGCAAAACACTTGTCGAGCACAGCGACCAGCAGCTTGGCTTCCTTATCGCCGGCACTCGCCGGGCGGCGATAGCGCAGCAGCGCCTTTTCGACCGTGGCCATGTCAGCCAGCGCCAGTTCGGTGTCGATAATCTCGATGTCGCGAATGGGATCAACGCTCCCGGAGACGTGAATCACGTTGTCGTCGGCGAAGCAACGAACCACATGCAGCACCGCATCCGTCTCCCGAATATTGGCCAGGAATTTGTTGCCTAGGCCTTCGCCCTTGGACGCACCGGCCACCAGGCCGGCGATATCGACGAACTCGGTCACTGCCGGCACCACGCGCTGCGGTTTGACGATGGCGGTCAGCGCGACGAGACGCTTGTCCGGGACTTCGACAACGCCGACCGACGGATCGATAGTGCAGAAGGGATAGTTTTCCGCCGCTACGCCGGCCTTGGTCAGGGCATTGAACAGAGTGGATTTGCCGACGTTGGGCAAACCGACGATTCCGCATTTGAGGCTCATGGTTAGATTCCTGTGTGTTGCATTCGTTAAACAGCTTTGGGGTGCGCCCTGAATGATGCGAGAGCATCATGAAGAAGTACTCTTGGGGTGCAGCTGGCGTTGCGCAGCCTCGTAATCGCCAGCGCCCAGTTTTGACCAGGCCAGCAGGCAACGGTCCAGCGCATGGTCAATCAGTTCCTGCTCTTCCTTGCGCGGCGCCTTGAGGACGTAATTGACGACCTCGTTCCGATCACCCGGATGCCCGATCCCCAGGCGAAGCCGCCAGAAATCCGGCACCGTCAGGTGAGCCTGAATATCCTTCAGCCCGTTGTGGCCGCCGTTGCCACCGCCCTGCTTGAGGCGAATACCGCCCGGCTGTAGATCAAGCTCGTCATGTACAACGAGAATTTCGTCCGGGAGAATTTTGTAGAAACGCGCAAGCGAAACGACGGCCTGACCGGAGCGGTTCATGAAGGTGGTCGGCTGCAATAGCCACAAATCACCCAGCCGGCCAACCCGGCCAAAGAACTTGCCCTGCGGCGCAAGCGGCACCTTGAGTTCACGGGCCAGACGGTCGACAAACCAGAAACCGAGGTTGTGGCGGTTGTCTTCGTATTCACTGCCGGGATTTCCCAGGCCGACAATCAGGCGCGGAGGAGTCATATCAAATTGCTCTGGAAAATGAAAAGCCGCCGCAGGTGAATACCATACGGCGGCCTGTCATTCAGACGCAGAAGATCAGGCTGCGGGAGCCGCTGCTTCGCCTTCTTCACCTTCAGCGGCCACGGCCTTCTTGATGGTGATGGCCACGACAACCGGGTCATCGTCACCGTGAGCAACCGGCTTGACACCTTTCGGGAAAACGAGTTGCGAAAGGTGGAGCGTTTGACCGGCCTCCAGATCCTTCAGATCGACTTCGATGAAGGTCGGCAGATCTTGTGGCAGACAGGTCACGTCGACATCGTTCATGGCGTGCGAAACGTTGCCGCCGCTGATCTTGACGCCGGGGGCCGCTTCGGCGTTGATGAAGTGCAACGGCACTTTCTGGTGGATCGCATGCGTTGCATCAACACGCAGGAAATCGACGTGCAGAACCAACGGCTTGTAGGGATGCATTTGCGAGTCACGCAGCAGCACCGTTTGTTCGGCACCGTCGACATTGATCGTCAGCACGGAAGCGTGAAAGGCTTCTTTGCGCAGCGCGAGCAGCAAGTCGTTGTGGGGAAGTTCGATCATCAGCGGCTCGGCGGTGCCGCCGTAGATAATGCCGGGGACCTTGTTCGCGTGACGCAGGCGGCGGCTCGCTCCGGACCCCTGCAATGTGCGCTTTTGTGCAATAAGTTCAAATGACATGGATAACTCCTGGTTGATACAAAACCTGCCCGCGACCAGGCAGGGGGTTAGAAAAACTACTCAATAAACAGCGAGGAAACAGAATCCTCGTTGCTAATCCGGCGAATTGTTTCGGCCAGCACGTCGGCGACCGACAATTGACGAATTCTTGGCGACAGTTGCGCCTCTTCGCTGAGCGGAATGGTGTCGGTCACCACCAGTTCGTCAAGCACTGAATCATTGATGCGGCTAATCGCCGCGCCCGAAAGAACGGCATGCGCGCAGTACGCAAAGACACGTTTCGCGCCCTTGGATTTGAGCGCGGCCGCCGCCTTGCACAGTGTTCCGGCGGTATCGACGATATCGTCCATGATGACGCAGGTACGGCCCTCAACTTCACCGATCAGGTTCATGACTTCCGACACATTGGCCTTCGGGCGACGCTTGTCGATAATCGCCAGATCGCACTCGAGGCGCTTGGCCAGCGCACGCGCACGCACTACGCCACCAACGTCTGGCGAAACGACCGTGAGGTCCTCAAAATGCTTCTTCCACACATCGGCCAGCATGATCGGCAGTGAATAGATGTTGTCGACCGGGATATTGAAGAAGCCCTGAATCTGCTCTGCATGCAAATCCATGGTCAACACACGATGAACGCCAGCGGCCGTCAGCAAATCCGCTACCAGCTTGGCGGCAATTGGCACACGCGCCGAGCGTACGCGACGATCCTGACGCGAATAACCGAAGTACGGGATGGCCGCCGTGATACGCGCCGCCGAGGCGCGCTTGAGCGCGTCGACCATCACCAGCAGTTCCATCAGGTTTTCGTTGGTCGGAGCACAGGTCGACTGAACGATAAAGACATCCTTGCCGCGCACGTGTTCCTGAATCTCGACACTGATTTCGCCGTCGGAGAAGCGCCCCACGTGGGCGCGCCCAAGCGAAATACTCAGACGTCTGACAACTTCGGCTGCTAACTTGGGGTTGGCATTGCCGGTGAATACCATCAGGCTGTCATAGGCCATATCGCACATCCCGTGGCGCCGGAAAGGCGCTGGATAAAAGCAAACGGGCAGGTAGGCTGACTACCTGCCCGGCTTGAAAGAAACCGAATGGCTGGGGAAGAAGGATTCGAACCTTCGAATGCCGGAATCAAAATCCGGTGCCTTAACCAACTTGGCGACTCCCCAGCTGTCGCCCACTGAACGAGTCCTAGCGAGCGAGGCGCGGATTATACAGGGGATTTCACAAAAAAAACAGGGTTTAGGAAAGCGTCTTGAAAACGAACCTGCAAGCTCTGGAATTCTTTAGGATTTTCTCAACCAGTGACGTAGAAATGCCCGTAATTCAGCCTCGTTATAGCCGTGAACAAGATTGTCGCCAACCACGACCAGCGGCACCCCGTTGCCGCGCAAACGTCGATGCTCTTCAAAAGCCGTGCTGGATTTTTCAATATCCAGTTCAGAATAGCGTATGCCGTTCGCGGCACAGTAGCCGCACCAGTCGGTCGCGTATAGGATCACTTCAGACTGCCCGGCAAGCTGCGCGCCCTGTTTTGACATCCCTTTAGCCGGTTGCCAGATCGGCCGTCTGGCCCAAATAACGAGACCAAGCACGATGAGCAGTACAAGCCATTTAGCCACAGCAAGGCGGGCCGCAGGCTTGGCCAGGGCGCGGTGGAAGCGTAGCACCCATAGCGCTCAGCCACGGCCGCCCCTGCGCCTTTGTTGTACGCAATTTCACACTGGGGACATTGCCAGTCAGGCGCACTGTCAGAGTGCTTGCGGACGTAATGGCAATTGGGGTAGATCCGATTCATGGAATCGGTCTTGGTCGATATGGCGACTTGTGCCTAAAGCACCTGCTTCTCGAAAGCATCGCGCATTTCACGCTTGTTGATCTTGCCCACGCTGGTTTTGAGCAACGCCTTGACAAAACGGACCTGCAGCAATACGCCATGACGCGAAACGCCGCTACTATCCACAAGGTGCGCCGCGAAATTTCGAATCGCATGCTCGGTCACTTTGCCTTCAAAATCAGGCTTCAGCACGACTAGCGCCAGCGGCCGCTCGCCCCATTTTTCATCGGGCACGCCGATCACGGCAACTTCAAGTACGGCCTCATGCTGGGTTACTACGTCTTCCAGTTGAAGTGAGGACGTCCACTCGCCGGCCGTCTTGATCACATCCTTGATTCGATCAGTAATTTTCAGATAACCACGAGCGTCAATATGGCCGATATCCTGGGTATGGAGATAGCCACCGGCCCACAATTCCTGCGAGGCTTGCGGTGCATCCAGATAACCCTGAGTCAGCCACGGCGAGCGCACCACCACTTCGCCCGTTGCAATGCCGTCGTGGGCCACGTCGGCCATTTCAGAATTTACGATGCGCATATCCACGAGAGGTAGCGGCAACCCGGTCTTGCAACGCAAAGTGATTTGCTGCTCTTCCGGAGATTGGAAATCCTCGCTGTGAAGATGAGCAATCGATAGCACGGGGCAGGTTTCGGACATGCCATAGCCGGTAAGCAGGTCAATTCCACGCTTGAGCGATGCCTTTGCCAAGCCCGGCGACATCGCAGAACCGCCAATGAGAACCTTCCAGCCGGAAAGATCAAAAGAATCGGAATTCGGGTGACTCAACAGCATCTGCATGATTGAAGGGACGCAATGCGAGAACGTCACCTTCTCATCCGTAATCAACTGCAACAGGGTGCCGGGCATATAACGGCCAGGATAGACCTGTTTCAAACCGAGCAGGGTCGCGACATAGGGGAAGCCCCAAGCGTGCACATGAAACATCGGGGTGATGGGCATGTAAACATCTTCGCGGTGCAGTCGCCCGTGCGCTGCAGCACTTCCCACACAGGTCGCCACACCGAGGGTGTGCAACACCAATTGGCGATGGCTGAAGTACACGCCTTTCGGCAATCCTGTGGTGCCCGTGGTATAGAAAACCGTTGCCTGCGCATTCTCGTCAAAATCCTCAAAAACAAAATCGGCATCGGAATCCGCGATCAGTTTTTCATACTCGGCAGCAAAGCTGACCGGGCTGTTAAGCGGCGCATGCTCATCATCGATCAACACAAAATGCCGCACTCTTTCCAAGCGGGCCACAATGGGCGCAAGCAGTGGAAAGAAATCGCGATTTACCAGGAGAACGTCGGCCTTGGCGTGATTGAGGGTGTAGAGGATCTGCTCGGCATTCAGACGCACGTTAACCGTTTGCAGTACGGCACCCATCATCGGTACAGCAAAGAAGCATTCGAGATAGCGATGGCTGTCCCAGTCCATGACCGCTACGGTTTGCCCCGATTCGACCCCAAGAGCAGCCAAACCACTGGCAAGACGACCGATCCGCTCGCGCAGCGTGCGATAAGAGAAACGGACCTTCCCCTGGTAGGTAATCTCCTGATCCTGGGCCGTAGCCATTGGGGTATGCAGCAACTGCTTGATCAGCAGCGGAAAGGTATACGCTGACGGCGTTGTCGCGATGATTTTCACGGGCATGGCATGTCTCATGGTAAAGGATTGAAGGCGATATCTTAATCTGCCTGAATCCCAAGCGCCGTCGGAAAATGCAGGAATCAGCGAGAAACGTGCTACGGCCAACTTAACTCGCCGCCTCACGCTGTATCTGCTGAACCGGCACGAATCTGGAGCCAGGCATCACGCGACTGCGCAATGCCCCCGGCCCCGCTAGGCCTCGCCCAGATAGGCCTTGCGCACCCGATCGTCTGCCAGCAACTCCTTGCCGCTGCCCGAGAAGCTGATGGTGCCGGTTTCCATCACGTACCCGGTATCGGCCACATCCAGCGCGGCCTTGGCGTTTTGTTCGACAAGGAGCACAGTAACCCCGGTCGAGTTGATCTGCCGAATAATGTCAAAAATCATGCCGACGATCAGCGGCGCGAGGCCCAGTGAGGGCTCGTCCATCATCAGCACGGTCGGCTTTGACATCAGCGCACGGCCTACGGCCAGCATCTGCTGCTCGCCCCCGGAAAGAGTTCCTGCCTTCTGCTTGAAGCGTTCCTTCAGGCGTGGAAACAAGCCAAAAACACGTTCGCGATCCGCTTCGATCTCAGCCATTTGCTTCCGGGCATAAGCGCCAAGCGTCAGATTTTCGTCGACAGTCAAGTTAGGAAAGACGCGACGGCCTTCTGGAACCAGCACAATTCCGGATTCGACAATACTCTTGGTCTTGGCACCAAAGATATCCTTATCATTCCAGCTGACGGTTCCCGAGTCCGCCTTGACCAAGCCCATGATGGAATTGAGTGTTGTGCTCTTGCCGGCACCGTTGGCACCAATCAGCGTAACAATTTTGCCAGCCGGGACATCAAGGCTGATGCCACGCAGGGCATGGATTCCGCCGTAATGGACGGAGAGGTTCTTGATCGATAGCATTGTTAACCCACCCCCAGATAGGCTTCAATAACCTTGGGATTATTCTGAATTTCCTCAGGCGTGCCATGAGCAATGGTTACCCCGTAATCCAGTACGTACATTCGCTTGCAGACACCCATGACGACTTGCATATGGTGTTCAATCAGTACGATAGTCAGATTGAACTGGTCACGAATCTTCAGAATAAAGTCCATCAGTTCGACCGACTCCTGCGGATTCATACCGGCGGCTGGCTCATCCAGAAATAACAGCTTGGGTTCGGTGGATAGGGCACGAGCAATCTCCAGGCGACGCTGCTTGCCATACGGCAGACTGGTCGCCTTGTCCTGTTCATGCTGACTCAAACCCACCTCTTCCAGAAATGCACGAGCGCGCTCATGGATATGTCGTTCCTTTTTCATGTAGGACGGCAAGCGCAGCGTCGCTTCGAGCAGATTGGTCCCCATACGCATATGCTGGGCGACGAGGATATTGTCGAGAACGCTCATTTCCTTGAACAGGCGGATGTTCTGAAAGGTACGCGCCACACCCAAGCGGGTAATGGCGTGCGGCTTCATGCCGATTAGTTCCTTGCCCTCAAACTGGATGCTTCCGGTGGTCGGTGTGTAGACACCGGTAATCAGGTTAAACGAAGTTGTCTTGCCGGCACCATTCGGCCCAATCAGGCCGACGATCTCGCCAGCCTGGACATCCATGTTAAGCGTGGTGACGGCAGCAAGACCGCCAAACAGCTTATTGACCTCAACCGTTTTTAGCAGCGAACTCATCACTTGCCCCCCTTCTCGGGCCGGGCTCCGCGTCGCGGCAGCAGACCGATTCTGGACAGCGCATCCCAGCTGAATTCGGACTTACCCATCAAGCCCTGCTGGCGGTAGATAACAACAACCATCAGCAAGGCTGAGAAGAAGACCATTCGCAACCCGGGCACGCCATTGGTCATCATGAATCCCAGATTCAACGGCCCGTCGAGGAAGCGTAGCGCTTCCATGGCAATGGTCACGACAATGGCTGCAATGACCGACCCCGTAATCGAACCAACCCCACCAAGCACGACGATCAACAAGATATCGAAAGTTTTAAGGAAAATGAACTGCTTCGGATCGATGGTCGTCAGGTAGTGCGCCAGAAGCCCTCCGGCAATACCCGCCAGGAAGCTGGAGATGGTAAACGAGAGCACCTTCATGCCAAAAACATCGATACCCATCGACTCGGCGGCGATCTCATTGTCGCGAATCGACTTGAATGCTCGGCCATAGCTCGATTTGATCAATAGAACCAGAAACAGAGTGATCACCACTGCAGCCCCCCACGCCCACCACATGGTGGTGAAGCGCGGCAAGCCTTTTAGCCCCAGAGCACCATTGGTCACCGTCGAAGCATTCGTAAGTATGACCCGGATAATTTCCGAGAACCCCAAGGTAGCGATAGCCAGATAGTCGTCGCGCAAACGCAGGGAAATCACCCCCAGCAGCCAGCCAATAAACCCTGCAAGAAGTCCGGCAATCAGCAAGGAAGGCAAGAAAGGCAAATACACGTCGGACAACCAAGGAGCAATTGGCTGAAGGACGTAATTGACTGCCTTCTGCTCGGGTGACATCGTAAGAATGGCGCAGGTATACGCCCCGACCGCCATGAAACCGGCATGACCCAGGCTGAACAGGCCAGTAAAGCCGTTGATCAGATTGAGCGACAAGGCCAGAATGATATTGATGGCACAGAGCTTGAAGATCTGCATGGTGAAACGATCAAACATGCCGTCGAAGACAAAGAGCAGCGCCAGACCGACAACGGCCGCGCATAGCGTGAGCATTGAATCCCGGCTCATGCGCGGCTTATTGGACGTAGAAGTATTCATCAGACTTTCTCCCCCTGGTTTTTGCCAAGCAGACCGGTGGGCTTGACCAGCAAAACGACAATCAGCAGGACAAAAGCGAAGGCATCCTTGTACCCGGTGAGTTCCGGCAGGAAAGCAACCGTCATCAATTCAATAATGCCAAGCAACAACCCACCGAGTACCGCCCCGGCAATGCTTCCAATACCGCCAATAACCGCAGCAATAAAGCACTTGAGGCCTGGCATGATACCCATCAAGGGTTCAAGCCGCGGATACTTGAGCGCCCAAAGGATGCCACCAATGGCCGCTAGGGCACTGCCGATGGCGAAAGTGATCGAAACGATCTGATTTACATCAATGGCCATGAGGCGCGAGGCCTCAATATCGGTAGACACCGCGCGCATCGCCATGCCGATGCGGGTTCGATGAACCATCCACAACAGGAAAGCCAGGATAATCGCCGTGACAACGGGAATAACCAGACTGACGCTGGCAATGTGCACACCACCCCAGACGAGGTTTCGCGCAAAAAACTCCGGAACTGGAAAAGCCTTGGGGCGAGCATCAAAAAGTACGATGGCCAGGTTTTCGATAAGAAACGAGGCACCGATAGCACTGATCATGATCGAAATGCGCGGCGAATCGCGCAAGGGTCGATAAGCCACCCGCTCTAATCCGACACCAAAAACAGTCGTGAGCGCAATAGCCACGATGACGGCCATCCACCAGGGCATGAGAAAAGCACTGACCCCATAGAAGGCCAGATAACCGCCAACCATGAAAATATCGCCGTGAGCGAAGTTGATCAGGCGCAGGATGCCATAGACCATCGTATAGCCGATGGCAATCAACGCATACAGACTGCCCAAAGACAGCGCGTTGACGAATTGCTGTAGAAAAGTTTGAAAATCCATGGAGTTCCTTCTGGAACTGCAACAACTCCGTACATGACGAATGAGACGGAGTGAAACATGAGGATAGAAAAGTGTCGGGCAGTTAAACAAAAATCCGAATGAGCCTGTAGCAAAAGCCAGAACTCATTCGGATCTTCAGGAACTGCGGTAGTACCCTACGCGAAGGCCTTGATCAGGGCTTGACGGTCGTCAGGAATACGAACTTCCCGTCCTTCACCGTCTTGAACACGGCATCCTTGTCGGCATTGCGTTCAGCGTTGATGGTAATGGAGCCAGCGGAACCTTCGAAGTCCTTGGTCTGCGCCAGCGCATCACGAATCTTCTGCGGCTCGGCCGACTTGGCACGGGTGATCGCATCCAGGATAACCATGTAGGCATCGTAACCGAGCGCTGAGACAGCAGCCGGTTCCTTCTTGAATTCCTCGCGGAACGCCTTCAGGAAAACTTCTGACGTCTTGTTGATCGGCACGTCGTTGGCGAAGAAGGTGGAGAACGTAGCTCCTTCAACAGCAGCACCGCCGACTTCCAGGAAGGTCGATGCATCCCAGGTATCGCCACCGATGAACTGAGCCGTGATGCCAAGTGCACGCGCCTGTTTGATGATCAGGGCCGATTCGGTGTAGTTACCCGGAGCGAAAATTGCATCGGGCTCAAACTGCTTGATATTGGTCAGTTGTGCCGAGAAATCCTGATCACCCGTATTGTAGTCGGACGTTGCAACGATCGATTTTTCATCACCGGTAAGCTTGACGAATTGATCGACGAAGAACTTCGCCAGACCGACGGAGTAGTCATTGGATACTTCGCGAATGATGGCGACCTTCTTGGCCTTCAGGACATTGAAGGCATAGGCGGCACCCACTGTCCCTTGGAAAGGATCAAGGAAGCACACACGGAAGTAGTATTCATTACCCTTGGTTACATTGGGGTTGGTCGCGGAAACGGCGACTGCCGGGATTTTTGCTTCTGCAAAGATCGGGCCGCCCGACATCGACAGCGAACTGCCCCAGGAACCGATCACGGCATTAACTTTTTCCTTTTGTGCCAGAACCGTAGCGGCGTTGGCTGCCTCGACCTTGTCGGATTTGTTATCTACAGCAACCAGCACGATCTTCTTGCCGAGAATCGTCGGGTTCAGTTTGTTGGCCAGCTTGATGCCATCATATTCATCAGCGCCGCCGGCACCGTTAGCCCCCGTCAGGGGCTCGAAGACACCGATTTTAATGACGTCGCTGTCACCACCGGAACTGGAGCAGGAAACAATCGAAACACCGGCCACCAGAGCTGCGGCGAGCGTCAGAGCAGACACAATCTTCTTCATGGAACCCCCTTTTAAGTTAATCGACTAATGCTACAGGTCAGATTTTTCACCGTCAACATAATAAGTTCAAACGCGAATACACCTGAGCCCAGCACCGGCTCAGGTGCCAAACCAGTCAGGCTGCAAATGCCTGCTTGCAGGAAGCAATCCCGACATGCAGCAGCATGTCATCAACCAATTTTTCCAGGCCGATGGCCGGCTTCCAGCCCCAGTCTGCGCGCGCATGCGTATCGTCCAGGCTTTGCGGCCAGCTGTCGGCAATTGCCTGGCGATGATCCGGGCGATAGTCGATGCAGAAATCAGACTGCCGCACACAGATCGTTGCCGCCAGTTGCCGGGGATTGAAGCTAATTCCCGCGACATTGTAGGAAGAGCGAATGCGGACCTGCTCGGCCGGTGCTTCCATCAGCTCGATGGTGGCGCGAATGGCGTCGGACATGTAGATCATCGGCAACGTGGTTTCCGGGCCGAGATAGCACGGATAGTGTTCACCACGGCAGGCAGCGTGGAAAATAGCGATGGCGTAATCAGTCGTGCCGCCGCCGGGAGGCGATTTGTAGCTGATGATGCCCGGATAGCGAATGCTGCGCACATCGACACTATATTTGTTGAAGTAGTACTCGCACAGACGCTCGCCAGCCTGCTTGCTGATGCCATAGATCGTCGTCGGGTCCATCACCGCCAGCTGGGGCGTATCGACGGCCGGCGTGTTCGGACCAAAGGCGGCAATCGAAGACGGCCAGAAAACGCGCAGCGGCTTGCCCGCTTGCGTCCGCTCGCGAGCGATTTCGAGAATATTCAGCAGGCCGTTCATGTTCAGCGTCCAGGCGCGCAACGGTGCCTGTTCGCCGGTCACCGAGAGTAGCGCAGCCAGTTGGTACACCTGACTGATCCCGTAATCGTCGATCACGTGCGCAAGTCGCTTGCTGTCGAGCACATCGAGCGTTTCGTAGCAGTTCGCCCCGGCCAGACTGTGTGCGCCGATATCTGCGGCGATCACGTTCTCTGCCCCATGTTTAGCTGCCAACGCCTCAACCAACTCGCAACCGATTTGGCCGTTGGCGCCAATTACCAGAATTCGTTCCATTTCATTATCCTTTACTTGCTCAGCAGGCCCAATTCATGCCCTGCCTGGGCGAAGGCGGCCAAGGCCGTATCCAGTTGTTCGCGGCTATGCGCCGCAGAAAGTTGTACGCGCACCCGAGCCTGCCCCATGGGAACCACCGGATAGAAGAATCCGGTGGCCAGCACTCCCAGTTCATAAAGACGACGAGCAAACTTCTGCGCAAGCGGTGCATCGAAGATCATTACCGGCACCACGGGATGCGTTCCGGGCTTGATGGTGAAACCAAGGGCACTGATGGCAGAACGGAAATAAGCGGTATTTGCATGCAAGCGGTCGCGCAACTCGGTCGAAGCGGACAGGCGCTTGAGCACTTCCAGCGACGTCCCGGCGATGGTCGGCGCAAGGCTGTTCGAGAACAGATAGGGACGTGACTTTTGGCGCAACATCTCGATAACTTCGCGACGCGCCGCCGTAAAGCCGCCCATCGCGCCGCCCAGCGCTTTGCCCAGCGTACCGGTAATAATGTCGATGCGGCCCATCACACCGTGGTGCTCATGCGTCCCACGCCCGGTAGCGCCCATGAAGCCGGAAGCATGGCATTCATCGATCATTACCAGCGCGCCATAGCGGTCGGCCAGATCGCAGATTTTGTCGAGTTGGGCGATGGTGCCGTCCATCGAGAACACGCCATCGCTGACAATCACCTTGTGACGCTGGCCAGCAGCTGCCTGCAATTGCAATTCGAGATCGGCCATGTCGTTGTGCGCATAGCGGTAACGCGCCGCTTTAGATAAGCGGATGCCGTCGATAATCGACGCGTGGTTGAGCGCGTCCGAAATGATCGCGTCGGATTCATCAAAGAGCGGTTCGAACACCCCACCATTTGCATCAAAGGCAGCGGCATAAAGGATCGCATCCTCCATGCCGAGAAATTCGGCAATCGCTCTTTCCAGCTGCTTGTGTACCGTTTGCGTACCGCAAATGAAGCGCACCGAAGACAGGCCGTAACCGTACTGCTCGGTTGCAGCGACGGCCGCTTTAACCAGCGCCTCGTCTCCCGACAATCCGAGGTAATTATTGGCGCAGAGATTGATCAGTTGCCGACCATCGTCGCAAACGACCGTGCTGCCCTGGCGTGACGCCAGCACCCGCTCCTGCTTGTAAAGCCCCTGCTCGCGAAGGGCGTCCAGACTGCCTTGCAGGCCGGTGTAGAAAGACTCTTGTATTCCGTTTTTCGTCATGTGTAGCTCGCGCAGTTCCTGTTATCGAGCCGAAGACGGCGTCCTCTGCTAGCATAGTGATTCAGTCGTTTTATACAATTCCGTTATACAGAACAACAATTCGATATAACGGATACTAACCAGTCCCATTTAACTTTGCAAGCCTTCCAATGAAAATTCCCAACACCGCACCAACGCCACCGGAAGTGGGGGCCACTCTGCAGAAAATGCGGCTTGCACGGGGTTTGACGCTCGAAGACCTGTCGCGTGCCGCCGGCGTCTCGAAGTCTATGCTGTCACAAATCGAACGCGAAAAAGCCAATCCGACCATTGCCGTCGCCTGGCGGCTGGCCAATGCGTTGGGCGTCAGCATCGGCGAACTGCTTACCTCGGAAAACCAGGTCGTTGAGACAATCCGCGTACTGGAAGCGCACGAGTTGCCGACCCTACCGGGCGACCACGCTGGCTACGTGCTGCGCATCCTGGGACCGATGGAGTTGGCAGGAAAATTCGAATGGTACGAACTGACACTGGCACCGAACGGCGAACTCGCGTCGAATCCGCACGACCCTGGCGCAACCGAACACCTGACGTTATTGCAAGGAACAATGGAATTGGAAGTCGATGGCGAGAAGAAAAAGCTGAAGACCGGTGCGACGGCCCGTTACCAGGCCGACCGCAGCCACCGCATCCACAACCCCGGCAAGTCCGAAGCGAAAGCCTTACTGGTGGTCATTCACCGCTAGAAAACCAGCCCGCCAACGGCAAAAACACCGCGCCTATGTTCGCTGCCAATTTGAGAAGCTCGGGAGGAGCTCACTCAACCGTCACGGATTTCGCCAAATTACGCGGCTTGTCCACATCGGTCCCACGAACAAGAGCAACGTGATAGGCCAGCAATTGCAAGGGCACGACGTGGAGCAACGGGGAAAGCTGTCCATAGTGTTCTGGCAATTGCATGACGTGCACGCCATCTGAGGCGATCATTTCGCTATCGGCGTCGGCAAACACGTACAACTCGCCGCCGCGCGCGCGGACTTCTTGTAGATTGGATTTCAGCTTTTCAAGCAAGATGTCGTTCGGAGCAACGGCGATCACTGGCATTTCCTTGTCAACCAGTGCCAGCGGACCATGTTTAAGTTCGCCAGCAGGGTAAGCCTCGGCATGGATGTAGCTAATTTCCTTGAGTTTAAGGGCACCTTCCATCGCGATCGGGTAATGCCTACCGCGCCCAAGGAAGAGTGCATCCTGTTTCATGGCAAAGCGTTCAGACCATTCGCGAATCCCAGGCTCAAGTTCGAGCACTTTGGTTACAGCACTCGGAAGGTGGCGCAAGGCTTGCAATTCGGCCGCCTCAACCTGCTCGGGAAGACGGCCACGCAACTTGGCAAATATCAGCGTCAACAAGTAGAGCGCAGCGAGTTGCGTAGTAAATGCTTTGGTCGATGCAACTCCAATTTCGGGGCCGGCGCGAGTGATGAAACGCAACGAATTCTCGCGCACCAAAGAGGACTCGGGCACGTTGCAGATGCACAGCGTACGCGTCATGCCGAGTGACTTGGCGTGCTGCAGGGCGGCCAGCGTGTCGGCTGTTTCACCAGATTGCGACAATGTGACAACCAATGTAAACGGATCGGGAACAGATTCGCGGTAACGGTATTCGCTGGCAACTTCAACATTGCACGGAATACCAGCAATTGCCTCAAGCCAGTAACGGGCAACCAGACCAGCGTGATAACTCGTGCCACAGGCAATAATCAGCACCTGCCGCACTTCTTTGAGCACTCCTTCGGTGTTGGCACCAAATAGTCCGGGCTGAATACTGCGCGCCGCACCGAGCATTTCAAGCGTGTTGGCAAGCGCCACCGGCTGCTCGAAGATTTCCTTCTGCATATAGTGGCGATACAAACCAAGTTCAACAGCATCAGCCGAAAGATGTGATTCGGTCTCGGCACGCTCGACCGGCGTGCCATCAATGCGCATCACCCGATAGCTTCCGCGCATCAGTTCGGCACAATCCCCGTTTTCAAGATAAACGATACGGCGCGTCACCTGTAGCAGAGCAGATGCATCGGAAGCGGCATAGTTACCATCGTCCGACAAGCCCAGCAACAGCGGCGAGCCTTCACGAGCGACAATCACGCGACTCGGATCAGTCTCGCGCAACACGGCCAGCGCATAAGCCCCCTGCAGTTGAAGAATCGCTGCACGCGTTGCGGCAAATAGGTCCGGCGTCTGTTTCAGTTCGGAGGCAATAAGATGCGCTACAACCTCGGTATCGGTTTCCGACGTAAATTCATAGCCTTCTGCCCTAAGTTTTGAGCGCAAGGCCTCATGATTCTCAATGATCCCGTTATGCACGACGGCTAGCCCACCCGAAATATGCGGGTGGGCATTACGCTCGCTGGGTACACCATGTGTTGCCCAACGGGTGTGAGCAATTCCCGTATGTCCTGTCGCGCCAGTCTCGTCAACTTGTGCGGTCAATTCCGCCACCCGGCCAACAGCGCGCAAACGCTGCAAACCGGTCTCGTTGATCAGTGCCAATCCGGCTGAGTCATAGCCGCGATATTCCAGTCGACGCAGACCTTCAAGAAGAACGGGGACAATATTTCGGTCGGCGACCGCAGCAACGATTCCACACATAATTAGCTCACAATTTCGTTTTAACAGGCCGCTTCCAGCCCGTGATGGAGACCTGCTTCGCACGGGAAATGGTCAGCGTATCAGGCGGGGCATCCTTGGTCAGGGTCGTACCTGCCCCGAGCGTTGCACCACGGCCAACAGTAACCGGCGCAACAAGCTGGGTATCAGAGCCGATGAACGCATCATCCTCGATGATCGTCTGAAACTTGTTGGTCCCGTCGTAGTTGCAGGTAATCGTACCGGCACCGATATTTACCCGACTACCGATGATGGCATCGCCGATATAAGCTAAATGATTGGCTTTGGAATGGGCCGCAATCTTGCTCTTCTTGATCTCGACGAAGTTGCCTATATGCACGTCCTCTGCCAACTCGGTGCCCGGACGCAGACGGGCAAACGGGCCGATCCTGCCGTCCGGCCCGACCACGGCATCTTCGATATGCGTGAAGGCCGCAAGACGCGCTCCGGCACCGATACGGGCATTTTTCAGCACACAGTTCGGACCGACTTCCACCGCTTCATCGAGCACAACTTTTCCCTCGAACACACAGTTGACATCGATGAACACGTCACGCCCGCAAACCAGCTCGCCCCGCACATCGAGACGCGCCGGATCCGCCAGACGAACGCCCTGCTCCATCAGTTGCTCGGCGTTTCTGCGCTGGGCAATACGTTCGAGTTCAGCAAGCTGAACCTTGCTGTTGACACCGAGCACCTCCCATTCGAACTTCGGGTTGGCGGTGCGAATCGGCAAACCTGCCTCGACAGCCATGCCGACAATATCGGTCAGGTAGTATTCTTTCTGTGCATTGTTGTTGGACAAACGACCAAGCCATTCGCCAAGCCGCTCTGTCGGCATGGCCATGATCCCGGTATTAATTTCACGAATCTGGCGCTCTTCGGCCGTGGAGTCTTTCTGTTCGACAATGCGAACAACCTGCTCTGCATCGCTGCGGACAATACGGCCATAACCAGTCGGATCAGCCAGTTCAACCGTGAGAATGGCTAGCGCATTCTGAGCGGCATGTAGAAGCCGCTTCAGTGTTTCGGCCTGTATCAACGGAACGTCACCGTACAGAATGAGCGTCGTTCCATTCCCTTTCAAATGCGGCAAAGCCTGTTGCACGGCATGCCCCGTGCCCAGTTGTGGCTCTTGCAGAGCCCAGGCCAGATCAGGGGCATCAAGCGTAGTGCGCACGGCATCAGCGCCATGTCCATAGACCAGACAAAGGGTTTGCGGAGACAAGTGACGCGCAGTGTCTATCACGTGCGCTACCAGCGCCTTGCCGGCTACAGGATGCAGGACTTTGGGGAGGTTGGAATGCATGCGCTTCCCCTGCCCCGCCGCGAGAATAACTATATTCATATTAAATACCTGGTGAAACGGACCGGAATTTAACGATCTTCCTGTCCGGAAAGAATGTCTCCCAACATTTGTTTACCTTTCGGCGAAACAAACCAGTGCAGGACATTCTTGTCGTTGATTCGGGTTTCAATGATGCCGAGAGATTTAAGAACGGCCAATCGCGCGCTGACCAGATCACGTGCCAGTCCGGTTTTATCCGTCAAACCGACCAGATTTCCATAAACGTAACTCTCCTCGGCAAGCGCACGAAGAATCTCGATGTCATTATAAGACAACGACTCCTTGATTGCCTCAGTCTTTAGAGCGACCGGAACTTCAACCATCGGCGCGTGCTCTTCACGAGCAGGCGGATGCGGCATATCCTGACGTTGCTGTTTGAGTTGGACCATCTCACGTTTCATCTGATCCATCTGATTGAGTAGCTTGTTGGCCGCATTTTCTGTAACCCGGCGAGTAGCCACAACATAGATCAGGCAAAAACCGGCGAAGACGAAAAGATCAACGGGACGGGTTCTCGCAGCCTCGAGCAGATTGCTGGAAATCATGTTGAGGAAGAGCGGCACAGTCAACGCAGCAATCACACCAAGGATTGTGTATTTTCCCCAGTCCCGGCGACCACCTTCATTCTGCCGATCATTCAGAAAACAATTGGCGACGCCACCAAGAATCCCGGCAGCGATCATGATCAGCAAGATAAGCAGCATGTAGCTGTCCAACCCGCCGGACAACGCAGAGACCTGCAAGGATTTTTGCAATTCCGGATTCATCGTCCACTCCCCCATCTTGGCAACCGCTACTATGCCATAGCCTTGCCCTAAGCCCAAGAAAAACCCCCGCTCTGAAGCGGGGGCTTTTCAAACGAGGAAGCCCCCGCAATCAGCGTGGCAGGGTACTCGCACCCATCAGAAAAACATCGACCTCTCTGGCACATTGACGGCCTTCTCGGATGGCCCAGACAACCAGAGACTGACCACGGCGCGTATCACCCGCGGCAAACACCTTGTCAGCGCTGGTGGCATAACAGCCTGCGCCATCAGTTGTTGCTTTGGCATTCCCGCGCGAGTCTTTCTCGACACCGAACGCATCCAACAGACCACTAACCGGGCTCAAAAAACCCATCGCCAAAAAAACCAGATCGGCCGGAAATGTTTTTTCGCTGCCGACAATCTCGCTCATCTTGCCATCTTTCCAGTCCAGTTCAACGGTCGTCAGGGATTTGAGCGCCCCCTTCTCTCCGCCAAACTCCTTGGTCGCAATGGCAAACCTGCGTTGCGTATCACCTTCAAGGTGCGACGAAGAAGTACGCATCTTCAGTGGCCAATTCGGCCAAGTCAGTGGGCGATTTTCCTCTTCGGGAGGTTGCGGCATCAGTTCGAACTGAGTTACTGAGGCGGCACCGTGGCGATAACTGGTTCCAACGCAATCTGACCCGGTATCTCCGCCCCCGATAACGACAACATGCTTACCTTTGGCGTTGATCGGATTAGCCTTACTGCCACCAACAAATCTGTTCTGTGGAATCAGGAACTCCAGTGCCGTATAAACGCCTTTCAAATCACGCCCGGGAATCATCAAGTCGCGCGGCACTTCCGAACCGGCGGCCAAAACCACTGCATCGAAACCGTTGATGATCTGTTCAGCCGAGACGAATTCGGTTGCATCGTTGGCAATACGCGCTGGAAGGTCCTTAAATCCGACGACCACCTTGGTACGGAATACGACACCTTCAGCCTCCATCTGTTTGACGCGACGTTCAATCAAGGACTTGTCAAGCTTGAAGTCAGGGATACCGTAGCCAAGCAGGCCCCCAAGACGGGCGTTCTTCTCGAACACCGTTACGTCATGCCCAACTCGCGCCAGTTGCTGAGCGGCAGCCAATCCTGCCGGACCAGAACCGATAATGGCAATTTTCTTGCCAGTCTTGGTCTTAGGCGGCTGCGGAACGATCCAGCCCATCTGCCAGCCCTTATCGACAATCGCATGCTCAATCGACTTGATACCTACCGCTTCATTGTTGATATTGAGCGTACAAGCAGCCTCACAAGGCGCGGGACAAATACGGCCGGTAAAGTCCGGAAAATTGTTGGTTGAATGAAGCACGAACAGCGCCTGCTCCCAGTTACCGCGGTAAACAAGGTCATTCCAGTCCGGAATGATGTTGTTTACCGGGCAGCCGTTGGTACAGAACGGGACACCACAATCCATGCAGCGCGACCCCTGCACTCGCGTTTGCTCATCGTTGAGTGTCGCAACAAATTCACGATAATGCTTCAGGCGCGTCTCGACGGGCTCGTAAGCCTCAGCCAGGCGTTGTCGCTCCATAAAGCCGGTCGGCTTTCCCATTTACACTGCCTCCAGTTGCTGATTCTCGGCCCGTTGTGCGGCCATTTCGGTGAGAGCGCGACGATATTCGTGCGGCATGACTTTAACGAAACGGGCGCGATAACCCGCCCAGTCATCGAGTATCCGCAAGGCTGTCAGGCTACTCGTATATTTTGCATGTTTCTCGATCAAGCCTTTGAGCAGCACTTCATCCGCGACCCCAAGGTGATGAACATCAACCTTGCCATGGCTTTCCAACTCGTCCCCGGCACCACTGCCCTTGCGTGCAGCGATTTCTTCTTCAATCGGCTCCAGCGCCACCTGCGTCATGTTACAGCGCGAGTTAAACGTTCCTTCCATGTCGAGAACGAAAGCGACTCCACCTGACATACCGGCAGCGAAGTTGCGTCCGGTCATGCCGAGCACGACGACTGTTCCACCGGTCATGTATTCGCATCCGTGATCGCCAACGCCCTCGACAACGACGGTCGCCCCCGAGTTCCGAACAGCGAAACGCTCACCAGCCACCCCGGCGAAGAAGGCTTCACCCTCGATCGCGCCGTAAAGCACGGTATTCCCGACAATGATGTTATTAGCAGTATCGCCTATGAAAGCAGAATTCGGCCGAACAATGATGCGTCCACCGGACAAGCCTTTGCCAACGTAGTCATTTCCTTCGCCGATAAGCTCCATAGTCACACCACGCGCAAGCAATGCGCCGAAGCTTTGTCCGGCAGTTCCCTTGAGCGTGATATTTATGGTTCCATCTGGCAGGCCGGCATAGCCATACTTCGCGGCAATCCGGCTGGAAAGCATCGCACCTACCGTTCGATTGGCATTTCGAATAGCGAGTTCGATCTTGACCGGTTTGCCCTTTTCGAGCGCCGGTTTAGCCAATTCGATGATCTGGTTGTCGAGAGCCTTGGACAAGCCGTGATCTTGAGTCTCGCAATGATAGACCGGCTCTCCATTCCCTCGTTCAGCCCGGTAGAAAATTCGGCTATAGTCAAGGCCCTGTGCCTTCCAGTGCTCGACACCTTTGCGCATGTCGAGCAGATCAGCGCGCCCGATCAAGTCGTCGAACTTGCGAATGCCCATCTGAGCCATCAATTCACGCAACTCTTCGGCAACAAAGAAGAAGAAGTTAACCACATGCTCCGGTTGCCCGGTGAACTTCCGGCGCAAAACCGGATCCTGGGTCGCTACGCCCACCGGACAGGTATTGAGATGGCACTTGCGCATCATGATGCAGCCCTGAACGACAAGCGGTGCTGTCGCAAAACCCACCTCGTCAGCACCAAGCAATGCAGCGACCAGTACATCACGGCCTGTCTTCATTTGACCGTCAGCTTGTACGCGAACACGGCCGCGCAGCTGGTTGAGCACCAGGGTTTGCTGCGTCTCGGCCAGACCCAGTTCCCACGGAGACCCGGCATACTTGATTGATGACAACGGACTGGCACCGGTACCACCATCATGCCCGGCGATGACCAGATGGTCGGCCTTGGCCTTGGTCACTCCAGCCGCCACCGTACCAACGCCCACCTCGGAAACCAGCTTGACGCTAATTGACGCTTTGGCATTAGCATTCTTGAGATCATGAATCAGCTGCGCCAGATCTTCGATCGAATAGATATCGTGGTGCGGCGGCGGTGAAATTAACCCGACGCCCGGTACTGAGTGACGCAGGAACCCGATGTATTCGGAAACTTTGTGCCCAGGCAACTGCCCACCCTCGCCCGGCTTTGCACCTTGCGACATTTTGATCTGTATCTGATCAGCATTGATTAAATATTCGTTGGTCACGCCAAAACGTCCAGAGGCCACCTGTTTGATTGCCGAACGCAGGCTGTCGCCTTCTTTCAATTCCAGATCGCGCTCGATGCGCCCCTTGCCGATGATATCGGAGACCATTTGACCCGCTTTAGCTGGCTTGAAGCGCGCAGGATCCTCACCGCCCTCTCCCGTATTCGACTTGCCTCCGATCCGGTTCATGGCGATCGCCAGCGTACTGTGCGCCTCGGTCGAAATCGAGCCGAGCGACATGGCCCCCGTTGCGAAACGCTTGACGATCTCCTTGGCCGATTCAACTTCTTTGAGCGGCACAACCGGGCCCGCCGACTTGATCTCGAACATCCCACGCAACGTCATGTGCCGCTGCGACTGGTCGTTGATCAGTTTGGCGTACTCCTTGTAGGTGTCGTACTTCCCGGTTCGGGTCGAATGCTGAAGCTTGGCGATGGAATCCGGCGTCCACATATGGTCTTCGCCACGAACGCGGAAAGCGTATTCGCCGCCGGTATCGAGCATTTTTTCCAGTACAGGATCATTGCCAAAGGCTTGCTTGTGCAAACGAATAGCCTCTTCCATCACCTCGAAAATGCCGATCCCCTCAATCTGCGTTGAAGTGCCCGTAAAATACTTATCAACCAGCTTCCTCTTCAAGCCAATCACTTCAAAAATCTGCGCGCCGGTATACGACATATAGGTCGAAATACCCATCTTGGACATAACCTTGAGCAAGCCCTTGCCGACACCCTTGACGAAATGCTTGACAACTTTCTCACGTTCATTTTCGTCATTTCCGGCCATCTGCTGCAGAGTCTCAAGGGCCAGGTAGGGATGCACCGCCTCAGCACCATAGCCAGCCAGCACCGCAAAGTGATGTGTTTCGCGAACGGAGCCAGTTTCCACGACCAGACCTGCCCGGGTACGCAGACCTTGGGTAACCAGATGCTGGTGCACCGCCGATGTCGCAAGCAGCGCCGGAATCGCGACGTTATCCCTGTTAAGCTTCCGATCAGAAACAATCAACAGGCCACAACCACGAAGTACTGCATCCTGGGCCTCGGCGCACAGCGAAGCAAGTCTCGCCTCGACCCCCTCCTTACCCCAGGCCAGTGGGTAGCAGATATCAAGTTCAGCCGAGTGGAAGCGATCATCCGTAAAGGCCGCGATATTACGCAGCTTGGCCATATCGGAAAAAGTAAGCACCGGTTGAGAGACTTCAAGCCGGTAGGGTGGATTGATTTCGTTGATGCCAAGCAGATTGGGCTTGGGGCCAATGAAGGACACCAGCGACATGACCAGTTGCTCACGAATCGGATCAATCGGAGGATTGGTCACCTGCGCAAACAGTTGCCGGAAGTAATTGAACAAGGGTTTGTCCTTGTTCGACAGAACTGCCAGTGGCGAATCATTCCCCATCGAACCGGTCGCTTCTTCGCCGGTCTTGGACATTGGATCAAGAATGAATCGTATGTCTTCCTGCGTAAAGCCGAATGCCTGTTGCCGATCCAGCAGCGACTCTGAGTATGCAGGGGCGGCAGCACTCGCCGGAACGTCTAGACTATCGAGCTTGATGTTGATACGCGCCACCCAGTCCTGATATGGCTTTTGCCGTGACAGCGTTTCCTTCAGTTCGAGGTCGTCAATGATGCGCCCCTGATCAAGGTCGATCAGAAACATTTTACCCGGCTGCAAGCGCCATTTCTTCACGATGTTCTCATCAGGAATCGGCAAGACACCAGACTCTGACGACATCACGACGAGATCATCGTTCGTTACAAGATAACGCGCTGGACGCAGGCCATTACGGTCAAGCGTCGCACCGATCTGGCGGCCATCTGTGAAGGCCACGGCCGCCGGGCCGTCCCACGGCTCCATCATGGCCGCGTGATATTCGTAGAAGGCGCGGCGCTTCTCATCCATCAGCGTGTGCGACTCCCAAGCCTCGGGAATCAGCATCATCATGGCATGCGCCAGTGAATAGCCACCCATCACCAGCAACTCGAGCGCGTTGTCGAACGAGGCGGTATCGGACTGGTTTGGATAAATCAGCGGCCAGATCTTTTCCAGATCGGCTCCAAGCAGTGGCGAGGAAGTCCCCTTTTCACGTGCCCGCATCCAGTTGTAGTTACCGCGCAGGGTGTTGATCTCGCCGTTGTGCGCAATCATCCGAAAAGGATGGGCCAGCGGCCAGGTAGGGAAGGTGTTGGTTGAAAACCGCTGGTGCACAAGCGCCAGCGCGGAGACGCAGCGCGGATCCTTTAGATCAACGTAGTACTCACCGACCTGATCGGCAAGCAACAGTCCCTTATAGACAATTGTTCGCGCCGACATTGACGGCTGATAGAATTCTTTGCTGTGTTCGAGCCCCAGCGCCCGAATGGCGTTGGCTGCACGGCGGCGAATGACATAGAGCTTGCGCTCAAGCGCATCGGTCACCATTACATCAGGGCCACGGCCAATAAAAACCTGGCGAATGATCGGCTCACGGTCGCGAACCGTTGGTGACATGGGCATCGTGCGATCAATTGGCACGTCGCGCCATCCAAGTACGACCTGCCCTTCAGCACGAACCGCACGCTCGATCTCTTCCTGACACGCCAGGCGTGAAGCAGACTCCTTGGGCAGAAACACCATACCAACGCCGTAATCGCCCAAGCGCGGCAACAAAACGCCCTGGCCAGCCATCTCGTCACGGAGATACTCGTCCGGAATTTGAATCAGAATACCAGCTCCATCACCCATCAAAGGATCCGCGCCAACGGCACCGCGATGATCCAGATTCTTCAAGATCAACAGGCCTTGCTTGATAATCGAGTGGCTCTTCTGCCCCTTGATATGCGCCACAAAACCGACCCCGCAGGCATCGTGCTCGTTAGTCGGGTCATACAACCCTTGCCGCTCTGGTACAGCCGAATCCATCACGCTCGAATCCTCAATAAACAATGAAAAACACAGACCGCCAATAAACCACACGTTAAAAAAGCCGGCCTAAAGCCAGCTTATTCTTTTGACAGACGAATGCTGAGTATATCGCGAAAATACTGTCGCTCAAACCATTGATTTCGCACCAAAATAGTGCATTTACTACCCACCCCTAATCACACAGAACACGGCTAGATTGACCTTTTTTCGAAGCCAACCTCATGTTAGAGTATCGCCCCAGCTGTAGGTGCGACATACAAGAAATTAGAAAAGTTCCGTGCAGTTGCCGACAGGCTAAGCCCAGAACAACACACTATGCACTCGCTGGTCAGCTGATTTGCCTTTGTTTTCAAAGCAGGTATTTGCACATTTTCGTATGCGAAGGATACGGTTACGCGCTTTACGGCGAACCTACTTACTAACGTTTTTGTATCGAGTAATGGAGAACTGAATGCCACTGACTATCGGAGTACCTCGGGAGGTCTTTGCCGGCGAGAAACGCGTCGCGACCGTTCCCGATGTTGTCGAAAAGCTGACAAAACTAGGTTTCAAAGTTGCCGTTGAAGCAGGCGCCGGTGACGCGGCGAATTTCAGCGATGACACCTACCGTGCTGCTGGCGCTGAGGTTATCGAAGACACGGCCAAGCTTTGGTCATCGTCCGACATCGTGTTCAAGGTGCGCATTCCGACTATCGAGGAAGTAGGTCTAATGCGCGAAGGCGGTACATTGATTGGCTTCATCTGGCCAGCGCAAAACCCGGAGTTGATGGCGCAACTTGCCGCCAAGAAGGCGACTGTGCTTGCCATCGACTCGCTGCCGCGTACACTAAGCCGCGCTCAGAAGATGGATGCACTGACCTCCCAGGCTGGCGTCGCGGGCTACCGCGCCGTCATCGAGGCCGCCAACGCTTTCGGCCGCTTTTTCAACGGCCAGATCACGGCTGCGGGCAAGGTGCCGCCGGCCAAGGTCTTCATCGCTGGTGCTGGTGTGGCCGGTTTGGCGGCGATCGGTACCGCAGCTAACCTGGGCGCCATTGTGCGCGCGAACGACACGCGTGCCGAAGTTGCCGATCAGGTCGTGTCGCTGGGTGGTGAATTCGTCAAGGTCGATTACGAAGAAGAAGGTTCCGGTGGCGGCGGTTACGCGAAGGTGATGAGCGAAGGCTTCCAGCAGGCCCAGCGCGACATGTACGCCAAGCAGGCCAAGGAGGTGGACATCATCATCACCACCGCGCTGATCCCGGGCAAGCCCGCGCCCAAGCTAATCACCGCCGAGATGGTAAAGAGCATGAAACCCGGCAGCGTGATTGTCGATATGGCGGCCGAGCAGGGAGGTAACTGTGAGCTGACCGAGCCAGGGCAGGCAGTGGTGAAGCACGACGTAACCATCATCGGCTACACCGACTTGGTCAGCCGCCTAGCAAGGCAGTCCTCGACGCTTTACAGCACCAACCTGTTTCGTCTAACTGAGGAGTTGTGCAAGACCAAGGATGGCATCATCGACGTCAACATGGAAGACGACGCTATCCGAGGCCTGACCGTAGTCAAGGAAGGCAACATCACCTGGCCGCCTCCCGCTCCCAAGCCGTCTTCCGCACCGCCTGCCGCAGCCAAGCCGGCTGCTGTCGTACCGGTGGCAAAGAAGAAGGCGCATGGTCACGGTGGTAGCAGCGAACCGATGGCTGGAAACAAGATGGCAATCATGTTCGGTGTGGCTGCAGCTTTGTTCTGGCTCATCGGCGCTTATGCCCCAGCAGCTTTCCTAGGGCACTTCACGGTCTTCGTGCTGGCCTGCTTTGTAGGTTACATGGTGGTCTGGAATGTCAAACCGGCTCTGCATACGCCTCTAATGAGCGTAACCAACGCCATTAGCAGCATCATTGCTATTGGCGCACTGGTCCAGATTGCACCACCGCTGGCCGGTGACATAGCACGCCCCGAGGATTGGATTCGCTGGCTGGCGGTTGGCGGTATCGTTCTTGCAACCATCAATATGTTCGGCGGTTTCGCCGTCACCCAGCGCATGCTGGCAATGTTCCGCAAATAAGGAGAGATGAACATGTCCGGAAGTCTGGCAACAGTCTCCTATATCGGAGCAACCATCCTTTTCATCCTTTGTCTCGGAGGCCTGTCCAACCAGGAAACTGCGCGGCGCGGCAACCTCTACGGCATGATCGGCATGGCTATCGCCGTTCTCGCAACCGTTTTCGGCCCGCATATTACGGCGGCTGGTTTGCCGTGGATTATCGGGGCCATGCTCATCGGCAGCGGTATCGGCCTTTACGCCGCGCGCGTCGTGCAAATGACGCAAATGCCCGAACTTGTGGCATTGATGCACAGCATGGTTGGTCTTGCCGCCATGTTGGTCGGCTACGCAGTCTACATCGACCCGGCTGCTGCTGCCGGCCTTGAGCCGGCGGAGAAGGCGATTCACGAAATTGAGATGTATGTTGGCGTGCTGATTGGTGCCATCACCTTCTCTGGATCGGTTATCGCCTTCGGTAAATTGTCTGGAAAGATCGGCGGCAAACCGGTACTGCTCCCGGGACGTCACTGGATGAACCTGGCGGGTCTGCTGATCATCATCTACTTCGGCCGCGAATTCCTGCATGCCGAGACCATCGCTGCTGGCATGACACCGATGATCGTGATGACCGTCGTTTCACTGCTCTTCGGTATCCATATGGTGATGGCTATCGGCGGTGCCGACATGCCTGTCGTGGTGTCAATGCTCAACAGCTACTCGGGATGGGCGGCAGCGGCAACTGGCTTCATGCTGTCGAACGACCTGCTGATCGTGACTGGTGCCCTGGTTGGATCGAGTGGTGCGATTCTGTCCTTCATCATGTGCTCTGCGATGAATCGCCACTTCATCAGTGTTATCGCTGGTGGCTTTGGCTCAGACGGCGGCACCCCCGCTCCCGCCGCAGGCGGTAGTGCTCAACCGACAGGTGAAGTTTCGCCAATTCTTGCTGCAGAAACAGCTGAGCTGCTGCGTGAAGCCAAGAACGTCATCATCGTTCCGGGTTACGGCATGGCGGTGGCCCAAGCCCAGCACACGGTCAATGAAATCACTCAGTTTCTACGCGGGAAAGGCGTTAACGTTCGCTTTGGCATTCACCCGGTCGCGGGTCGGATGCCGGGCCATATGAACGTCCTTCTCGCTGAAGCAAGAGTGCCCTACGACATTGTGTTCGAGATGGATGAACTAAACAACGACTTCCCGGCCACCGATGTGACCATGATCATCGGTGCCAACGACATCGTCAACCCAGCCGCTCAGGACGACCCAACTAGCCCGATCGCAGGCATGCCGGTTCTCGAAGTGTGGAAGGCCAAAACGTCGATCGTGATGAAGCGCAGCATGGCGTCTGGTTACGCTGGCGTCGACAATCCGCTGTTCTACAAGGACAACAACCGCATGCTCTTCGGCGATGCCAAGAAAATGCTGGATGAAGTGCTGGTAGCACTCAAGTCCTGAAGCTCATCGCGTATGCTTGCACCTAAAACGCCCGCTGAATGCGGGCGTTTTTTCGTTGACCTGACAAAACTAGATCTCACCGACCGCAAATAGGCGACGATGTTCTTTCATCGCATACCGGTCAGTCATTCCGGCAATGTAATCTGCCACTCTCCGCGGCTGATTGCCCTCATCCTGAAACTGCGGCGGCAGCATGCGCGGGGCACTGATAAAAGCGGCAAAAAGATCACTGACAATCCGTTGCGCCTTGCTGGTCATGCGAAGAACCTCGAAATGCTGATAGAGATGCTTGCGAAGAAAACGTTTCAGCTCGCGCTGCGTTTCGCGTAACTCATCTGAAAATCCGACCAGCGGCAATCCAAGCCTGATGTCGGCCAAAGTCTTCGGGGCGTGTAGTGCAATGTTACTGGCCGTTGTCTCGATCATGTCGCAAACCAGGACGTTGATCATGCGGCGGATTGTTTCATGGATCAGGCGACGTCCAGCAATATCCGGATACGTAGACCTGACAACGGCCACATGGTGAGCAAAAATGCCAACTTCCTGCAGTTCGTCCAGCGAAATCAGCCCTGAGCGCAAACCATCATCGACATCGTGATTGTTGTAGGCAATTTCATCAGCAAAGTTACATATTTGCGCTTCCAGAGAAGCTTGTGTTTTGTTGATAAAGCGCTCGCCCAACTCGCCCAGCTTGATCGCGTTCTCCGCAGAACAATGCTTGACGATGCCTTCGCGTGTTTCAAAACACAAATTGAGTCCGTTAAAAGCAGCGTAACGTTCTTCGAGTCGGTCGACGATACGTAAGCTTTGCAGGTTATGCTCAAAGCCACCGTGGCCACTCATACACGAATTGAGCGCATCCTGTCCCGCGTGCCCAAACGGCGTGTGCCCAAGATCGTGCGCGAGAGATATTGCCTCCGCAAGATCCTCGTTGAGACGCAGAGCTCGGGCGATGCCTCTGGCTATCTGCGCCACCTCAAGCGTGTGGGTCAGGCGCGTCCGGAAGAGATCGCCCTCGTGGTTTACAAACACCTGCGTCTTGTATTCAAGGCGGCGGAAAGCCGTTGAGTGAACGATACGATCACGGTCACGCTGGAACTCACTACGATACGAGGGCACCAGATCGGTATAACGTCGGCCGCGCGTATTCGCCGAAGAAACGGCACAGGGTGCCAAATTATGCATGAATGGACCGCGCCTCGATCGCTTGGGCAATGTCTAGCGGCGTTGCAATATCACTGACAACCGCACCCGCAATTTCCCTGAACAAAACAAGACGCATCTTTCCGTTCTGCACTTTCTTGTCATGCATCATCAATTCAAGGTAACGCTCCGTAGCCATGTCCGGGCCAAATACTGGCAAACCGGCACGCTCAAACAGCGCCTCCACTCGCGCAACATCGTTTGCACTAATCCAGCCTAGCTGTCGCGATAACTCTGCGGCCATCATGGTTCCTGCGGCCACAGCTTCCCCATGAAGCCATTCGCCGTAACCCATCCCGGCTTCAATAGCATGTCCAAAGGTGTGTCCAATATTCAACAACGCACGCTCTCCGTTTTCATGCTCATCCGCGACCACGACTTCGGCCTTGTTTTCACATGAGCGACGAATTGCATATTCGAGCGCCTGCGGCTCACGACCAAGCAGACGTTCAATATGCAGCTCAAGCCATTCGAGGAACGGCAAATCACGTATCAGCCCGTACTTTATGACTTCTGCCAAGCCCGCTCGCAACTCACGATCAGGCAACGTATCCAGAACATCAGTGTCGGCAAGTACTAGCGCAGGTTGATAGAACGCACCAATCATGTTTTTACCCAGCGGGTGATTGATTGCGGTCTTTCCACCAATTGACGAATCCACCTGCGAAAGCAATGTCGTCGGAACCTGGATGAAAGGCATTCCGCGCTGGTAGCAGGCCGCCGCAAAACCGGTCATGTCCCCGACAACGCCTCCCCCGAGCGCGATCAAGGTAGTCGAGCGCTCGCAGCGGCGCTCAAGCAAAGTGTCGAAGATCGTGTTGAGGGTTTGCCAGTTTTTGAACTGCTCACCATCGGGAAGAATGATTTCAGCAACGTCAATGCCGGCGGTGCTCAAAGAATCAATGAATCGACTGAGGTAAAGTGGAGCAACCGTCAAATTGGTGACTATCGCCACCTTTGGCTGTCGAAGATAGGGCAGCACAAGCTCGCTCCGCTCCAGAATCCCTTGTCCGATGTAAATAGGATAAGCGCGCTCCCCGAGCGCTACAGTCAGCGTTTCCAATGCTCCTCAACTCCCTTGATCAACATTTGCAATAGGGTCTGAGTATTGACCCGGCCATTGTCAACAACCAGATGCGCCACCTCGCGATAAAACTGATCACGATGCGACAACAGTTCTGTAAGCTTTTTTAACGGGTCGGCAACTTGCAACAATGGCCGATTTCTATCATGGCGTGTTCGCTCCATAAGAACATAGGGCGACGCATTGAGGAAGACCACAAACCCACTCTTCCTCATATTGTCGCGATTTTCCTTAAGCAGAACCGCCCCGCCTCCGGTTGCCACGACCTGCCCGCCTTGCATGGAAAGAGCCGCGATCACCTGGGCTTCTCGGTTTCGAAAGCCATCCTCCCCCTCGATTTCAAAGATCGTCGGGATGCTAACGCCGGTCCGAGCCTCGATTTCACGATCTGAATCGACAAAGTCGAGGTTCAACCGCTTCGCCAGAATTCGCCCCACCGTCGTCTTGCCGGCACCCATCAGGCCTACCAGATAGACGTTTCCTATATCGTTCAGTTTATCCACGTCATCATTCTACCGCAGCGCCTACACAACCAAACAGCACAAAAAAGCCGGCAACTGCCGGCTTTTTTGTGCGACAACTTGGGAATCAGCGTACGGACAGGCCTTCGGCTACGATCTTTGGCGTAATAAACACCAGCAATTCGGTCTTGTCATCGATCCATTCCCTGTTCTTGAACAACCATCCGATGTAAGGCAAATCTCCGAAGAATGGAATACGCTGCGTGTTGTCGCGTACTTCTTGCGTATAAATCCCGCCGATCACTACCGTCCCCCCATTCTCAACAAGCACCTCAGTTTTGACGTGCTTGGTGTCAATTGCAACTCCGGCCCCGGTTGACAATCTTGTATTTGGCGTGTCCTTATTAATATCCAAAGTCATCGTGATCTTGCCATCGGGCGTGATCTGAGGCTTTACCTTCAAAGCAAGATTGGCCTTGCGGAATGAAACGCTTGTCGCACCAGAACTTGTCGCCTGTTGATAAGGAATTTCTACACCTTGCTCGATAAGTGCTTCGACTTGGTTCGCTGTCATGACGCGAGGACTGGAAATGACCTTGCCTCGTCCATCTGACTCCAATGCAGAAATCTCGGCATTGATAAACCTTGAGTAAGTACTGTTGTACAAGGACAAGGCGAATGTCCCCGCAGTTCCTGCTCTGGGTGTGGCAGGCAAATTGACCGATCCAATCTGGCTTGTTCTCGTTGCCGTATTTATCGCCGCCAAAGTCGATGAATTAGTGACTGTTGTTCCTGACGCTGAAGTTGCTGTCGTGGCAGCACCTGTAGACAAACGGATGCCCAAGTTCTTGGCGAAACTATCACCCGCCTCAACGATTCTGGCCTCGATCATCACCTGACGAACAGGAGTATCCACCTTGGCGATCATCTCTCTCACATCGTCTAGGCGACTTGGCGTGTCCTTTACGAACATCATGTTTGATCTGTCGTCGAGCAGTGCGCTACCACGCTTGGATAGCAATGTCTGCTTTGGATCTACCAAAAGCTTCTGTACATCGGCAGCCTTTATGTAGTTCATCTGAAAACTTTCAGTCCGCAAAGGCTCCAGGTCACTGATCTGGACCTTGGACTCAAACTCAAGCTTTTCCTTGGTCGCGATTTCCTCGCGCGGCGCAATCAGAATGACATTTCCGTTCTTGCGCATGTCGAGGCCTTTTTGCTGAAGGATAATATCCAAAGCCTGGTCCCACGGCACGTCCTTAAGAATAAGGGTTATTGCACCACCAACTGAATCACTGACAACCATATTCATGCCAGTAAATTCGCCAATCACTTGCAGCAAACGCCGCACTTCAACATTCTGGAAGTTCAAGGACAGCTTTTCGCCCTGATATCCTCCGCGCGAACCCTGAACCAGTTTGTTGGGATTCTCTATCACCGGCTTAACTTCAATGACAAACTGGTTGTCTGTCTGGTAGGCATTGTGCTCCCACAATCCACGCGGGGTAATGGTCATGCGTACGTTAGATCCCTGCTGGAGTGTGTTCAGCGAAACAACAGGTGTTGCAAAATCAGTCACATCCAGCCGTTTGCGTAGCGCGTCCGGCACGGTCACCTTGACGAAATCAACAATCAGGTCTTTCCCTTGTTGACGAATATCGATTCCAGCATTCGGATCGCTAAGATCCACCGTAATTCGCGCTTCGCCGTCTTTGCCGCGACGAAATGCGATATCTCGAATGCTGTTTGAGACCTGCGATGGATTTACCTGGGCGAAATGTTCAACAACAGGTGCGCCACCCTCCTTCGCGCTGGGGGTCAGCGTAAGCAGCAAACTATTCCCATCAATTCTCGCCTCGTAAGTCATCACCTGGTTGAGATTCAACACCAGACGCGTACGCCCCTCGGCCTGAACAACGTTGGCGCTCCTGAGATCACCCTCGTTATAGGTTTGGCTGTTCTTGCCTAGACCATTGATCGTATTCGCGAAATCGAGAGCGATACGTGCGGGTTTGGCCACGCTAAAACCCGGAGGCAGTGCCGTCAATGGCTCCTTGAAAGTCAGTTTGACGTTGAGCACACCGCCCTGTTGGGCAACCGTCATCGACTCGATCGAATTGGGACTGGTTTCCTGAGCGCTTATCGTTGCAACCGCCAGAAAAATCCCGCCAAAAACGCTGAGCAGGTACGTTTTGATCTGTTTCACTTTTTCCCCTCCTGTCCCTGCAACAACAGTGTGCTTTCTCTTTCAACCCAATCCCCGGCTGAATCTTGAACGAGCTCTTTCAAGACCACTTCAGACTCCGTCACCTTTGTGATCACGCCGAAATTCTGTCCCATATAGTTACCAATCCGCACCTGATGCAATGAACCATCAACCTGAACGATGGCATACGAAACTTTATTCCTGGTCATCACGCCGACATATCTCAATGACTCAAGCGGATAAGACTCCAGTGGCTCACGAGGACGATCAGTATTCGGCTGCAAACCTCCGCCACCACTCTTTTTCTGCTCGCCACCAATTTTGCTTGGTCTGAAAGGATCAACCAAGTTCCCGGCATCATAAGGGACGGGTTCGTAAGGCTTGACTTGAGGTAAAGGAGGGATTTTTCCCTTGATGTCCTTGGCGGCATCGTTCATCCATTGACGCAGATCCTCATTATCCCCACCCGAGCATGCGACCAAAGTCAAACCAAGCAATGCGACCGCTATCGTTTTCATTTCTGCCCACCCTTGGCAGCTTGTGCTGCCTTCTTTTTGGCAGCAAGTTCTTCATCGTCGAGATATCGGAAGGTCTTGGTCACAGCGTCCATCACCAACCCACCGTCTTTGGATTGCGGATTAGCCGTGATGGAAATATTGTTCAAGGTTACGATTCTAGATAACCGCCCAATATCTCCGGCAAAAGCCCCAAAGTCGTGGTAGCTCCCGGTCATTCTCACATTGATTGGCAATTCAGCGTAGAAATCCTTGACGATCTCCTGCCCTGGCTTGAAAAGATCAAACAGAAGGCCTCTCCCCATGCCAGACTGGTTAATCTCGATAAGCAAGGACTCAACTTCCGACTTGTTCGGAAGCTGTTTCAACAAGGCACCAAACGACCGATCAATCTCGTTCAATTGCTGAGTGTACAAGTCAAGATTGACTGCTTGCGACTTCTTGGCAACATACTCTTCCCTGAGTTTCAGCTCATCCTGCTGCCTTGCCGCTAACGCATCCAACTGATCACTCCACACAAACCACCAACCAGCCAGCAGGATTACCAAGAAAAGGCCAAGTAACACAGCAACCCGCGGAACGATGGGCCATGCGCCAACATCTTTCGGGTTTAGATTCCGGAAGTCATCAAGCACGGTTTTGAAATCAAAACTTGCCATGGAGGACGATTTCATTTCTTACCCCCATCCTCAACAGGTGCTCTCTTGAGCGAAGCATTCATGCTGAATTCGTTGAGTCGTCGCTTATCAAGCACGACGGCCTTGATCTCAATCAGCTGCGGCTTTTCAAGCCATGGAGAAGCCTCAATGTTGCGCATCAACGTAGAAACACGAGCGTTGGATTGCGCGATACCACTTAGCGAAATCTTAACCCCGTCTTGCTTGATCGAGCGCACATAAACGCCTTCAGGCATCTGTTTTACCATCTCGCCAAGCAAGCGAACAGCCTCTGCGCGATCACGCTGTAAAGACTCGATAATCTGCTTGCGTGCCAGCAATGCCTGTGTCTGTTCCTTGAGTCGCTTGATCTGATCGATCTGTTTGTCGAGAACTGCAATCTCCTTTTTCAGAAAGTCGTTCTTGGCTTCTTGAGCCGCGACGTAGCCGGCGATAACTGAGTAGGCAAGAAAAACAAGCAATCCTGCAAGGATCGAAACCATGCCTAGCAACCCATAAAACTGCTGGCGCCTCGCCTTCCGTTTTTCTTCCCGATGCGGGAGGAGATTGATGCGTATCATTCGTCAAACCTCCGCAGAGCAAGGCCGCACGCAGCCATTAGCGACGAGGCATCCGCGAGCAGGTTCTTCGCACGAACCCCCCCGGACAGAACCATGTCAGCAAAGGGGTTGGCGATAATCGTATTGATTTGCGTCCGAGACGCCACCGCTTCGTCAGCGCCAGGAAGGACGGCGCATCCGCCAGCAAGAACAATATGGTTGACCTGATTGAACTGGGTGGACGTGAAGAAGAACTGCAACGCACGCGACACTTCCAACGCCATGCTTTCAACGAACGGTTGCAGGAGATCGGCCTCGTAATTGTCGGGCAGATTGTTCCGCCGCTTCTCAGATTCCGCCTCTTCAAAGGTCATGCCAAAAAGACGTGCGATATCCTGGGTCAGTTGATTTCCGCCAAACGCTTGTTCCCGAACGTAGAGCTGCTGCCCATTGCGCAGGACGGTCAGATTCATCACTCCGGCCCCCACATCAACCAAGGCAATAATCTGTCCTTTGCCGCCATCAGGAAGTTGCTTTTCGATCAGTTCGAACGCGGAAAGAACCGCATAGGATTCGACATCAACAACCACAGGCTTCAAACCCGCAGATTCAACAACAGCAACACGATCCTCAACCTTCTCTTTGCGCGACGCGGCGATCAGCACTTCAATTTCGTCTGGAGACGAAGGTGCCGGCCCAACGACCTGAAAGTCAAGATTGACTTCTTCCAGCGCGAACGGAATGTACTGGTTGGCTTCTGACTCCACCTGAACTTCCAGTTCTTCCTCGCGCTGGCCCGCTGCCACGATGATTTTTTTTGTAATCACATGTGACGCAGGCAATGCGATCGCGACTTGCCGGGTCGATGTCGCCATCTTCTTCCATGCCCGGCGCACGGCCTCTGCCGCCGCTTCCAGATTGACAATGTTTCCGTCAGCAACAGCGTCCCTGGGCAACACTTCAATCGTGTATCGTTCAACACGATATCCGCTTTTACCGTCGTTCGCCAACTCAACCATCTTGACGGACGACGAGCTGATATCGATGCCGATCAGGGAACGTGCCTTTGGATTGAAGATCGATAGATCGAGTTGCAAATTAGCACTCCTCGCCGAAAAAACCCTTGAATAATTTGTAGTTAGCGTGTTTATAGATAATCTACTTTAGATGCTAGCAACAAGTATCCGGCGTGTAAAGCCATTTTTTCTTGTCATTAATGCAGCCCTGTCACAGCACTTCGGGCAACGCTTATAATGAGCGGCTGTATCTTTTCTCGTGGGTATTCCGTTGCCTAACGTTTCTCGCTGGATTCTTTATCCCGTTTTGCTCATTGTCGGGCTTGTCGCAATGACGGTCGCCATGGCGGCCGTCGTTCTGATTCTGACCTATCCAAACCTGCCTTCGCTGGAAATTCTGACCGACTATCGGCCCAAAATTCCGTTGCGCGTGTACACCACCGAAGGTGACCTGATTGGCGAATTTGGCGAGGAACGCCGCGCAGTCGTGCGCATACAGGACGTCCCTGACGTTATGAAGCACGCCATTCTCGCTGCGGAGGACGAGCGCTTTTACCAGCATGGGGGCATCGATGCACAAGGCGTGGTTCGGGCCGCCGTCAGCAATTTCATTGGTGGTGGAAAAAAACAAGGTGCATCGACGATCACCCAGCAGGTTGCGAAGAATTTTTTTCTGTCTTCGGAGAAAACCTACGTCCGCAAGCTTTACGAGGTATTGCTTTCTTTCAAGATAGAAAGCAATCTAAGCAAGGATCAAATCTTTGAGCTGTACATCAACCAGATTTTCCTCGGTCAGCGTGCGTATGGTTTTGGTGCTGCGGCGCAGATTTATTTCGGCAAATCACTCAAGGATCTGAGCATCGCTGAAGCTGCAATGCTGGCAGGACTACCCAAAGCGCCTTCCGCCTTCAACCCGGTCGTCAACCCCAAACGTGCCAGTTTGCGTCAGCAGTATGTCTTGCGCCGCATGCGTGAACTCGGCTTTATCGACGCCAATCAACATGATGCCGCTTTGAAACAGGAACTCGTCGTCAAGCGCGAAGCAAACGAATACTCTGTTCACGCCGAGTTTGTCGCCGAAATGGCACGCCAGATGGCCGCCGAGCGCTTCCCGGAAGACGTGTATACCCGAGGGCTGCGCGTATACACGTCGATCCTCAAGAAGGACCAGGACGCTGCCTATAGCAGCGTACGACGCGGCGTACTCGACTATGACCGCCGCCATGGCTACCGCGGCGCTGAAGCTTACGTCGAAATGACGGACATCAAGTCGGAACAGGACGAAGCGCTTGACGAATTGCTGCAGGACTTTCACGACTCAGAGGACCTGCATCCAGCCGTGATACTGCAAGCCGACGCCAAACAGATTCGTGCCTACCGGCGTGGTGGCGAAATAGTCACTATAAGCGGCGATGGTCTGAAGTTCGCCGCACGCATGATGGACGACAAAGCTCCCCCCAACAAACGGTTGCGCCGCGGTGCCGTAATCCGGGTTCAGAACGACGAAAAGAACAACAGTTGGCTGATTACACAGATGCCTGAGGTTGAAGCCGCTTTCCTGTCCGTTGATCCGCAAAATGGGGGCATTCGTTCGCTGGTCGGCGGGTTTGATTTCAACCGCAACAAGTTCAATCACACCACACAAGCCTGGCGGCAGCCAGGATCAAGCTTCAAGCCTTTCATCTACTCTGGCTCGCTCGAAAAAGGCTTCACGCCAGCGTCAATCATTCAAGACGACCCGATCAGTTTTCCGGCCTCTGTTACCGGCAGCCAGGCTTGGGAGCCAAAGAATTACGATGGAAAGTACGAAGGCGCGATGAGCATGCGTACAGCGCTGGCGAAATCCAAGAACATGGTCTCCATTCGCCTGTTGCAAGCCAGCGGCGTCAATTTCATCCAGGACTATGCCACCCGCTTCGGTTTTGATGCTGACAAGCATCCGCCCTACCTGACGATGGCACTCGGCGCCGGGTCGGTCACTCCCTGGCAGATGGTCACGGCGTACTCTGTTTTCGCCAATGGTGGTTATCGCATCCAGCCCTTCATCGTGCGCGAGATTCAGGACGAGAAGGGGCACGTACTGGCTGAGGCGCAACCGGTGAATGCGGGTGATGAATCCTTGCTCGCCATCGACCCGCGCAATGCATTTCTGATGGACAGCATGCTTCGCGGCGTCACCATCTACGGAACAGCGGCTCGCGCTTCTGCAACGCTCAAACGGCACGATCTCGCTGGCAAGACCGGTACCACCAATGATCAGGTCGATGCATGGTTCTGCGGCTACCAGAGAACCGTTGTCGGCTGTTCATGGATCGGCTTCGACCAGCCAAAAAGCCTAGGGGGTAGGGAAACCGGTGGCTCCGCTGCGTTGCCAACCTGGATTGCCTACATGGGCAAGGTACTCAAGGATGTACCGGAATCGTTCATGCCCCAGCCGGACGGGCTAGTCGCTCTTGACACAGTGAGTTCAGGCAGAGGCCCGACCAAGGAGCTTTTCTACAAGGAAAACGTGCCGACCGAAGTGGAACCAGAGCCGCCCCAGGATCCAAACGTCAAGCCGGTCGACTAGGCAAGAACGACCGGCTCGCCGGCTTGCGCCGAGACGAGCACCGACAGCGCCGCCATGAGCTCGGTGCTGTCGCGCGTATCGAGCCAGACCGTACCATCCCAGCGGAAGTGAAAACCGCCCGAGCGCGCAGCCACCCACATCTCTTTCGCCGCGCCATGCCGGTTAACGATGATCTTGCTGCGGTCGGCAAACTCGATCTCCAACACACCCGCACTGACCATCGCAAAATCTAGATCGGCACCACTGATCTCAAGACCGGTTTCAATTTGTTTCAGCGCCGTATCGGCCAGTGCGTTGAATTCGCTATCATTCATCCTGTGCTACCATTTTCCATTTTCGGTTACCTCCCTCCATGCGCCGATTTTTTATACTGACCGTTCTGTTGTCCACTATCACTCTCGGCGCTTGCGGAACTCGCGGGCCTCTAACTTTACCGCCACCTCAATCGAAAGCCTCAACGGCTTTTTCAGGTTTGCACCCCGTGCAGGCGTCCACTGATCTTAACACGACAAAAGAACCTTCCTGATGAACGCCTTCTCCTTGAAGAATGGTCAACTCCACGTTGAATCCGTTCCGCTAACCGACGTTGCGTCACGCTTTGGAACGCCGTGCTATATCTACTCCCGTGCAGCACTTGAAACCGCGTTCGATGAATTCAATCAAGAGCTGACCGGCATTGATTCGCTGGTGTGCTACGCCGTCAAAGCCAATTCCAACCTTGCCGTACTCAATATTTTCGCTCGTCTAGGTGCCGGCTTCGACATCGTCTCCATCGGCGAACTCAAGCGTGTCCTCGCTGCCGGCGCTGATCCGCAGAAAATCGTGTTCTCGGGCGTCGGCAAATCAACCGCTGAAATGGCCTTTGCGCTTACCACCGGTATCCTCTGTTTCAACGTCGAGTCGGAGCCCGAACTCATCCGCCTCAACGCCGTCGCCGCCAGCCTTGGCAAGAAGGCCTCGATCAGCCTGCGTGTCAATCCGAATGTCGATGCTAAGACGCATCCCTACATTTCGACCGGTCTCAAGGAAAACAAGTTCGGTGTCGCCTACGAAGACGCATTACTAATTTACCAGCACGCGGCGAATCTGTCGCACCTCGAAGTCACCGGTATCGACTGCCATATCGGTTCGCAACTGCTCGATCCAGCACCATTTGCGGAAGCGCTCGACAAGCTTCTGCAACTCATTGACCAGCTCGCGGCAGTGGGCATCGCCCTCCGCCACATTGATCTTGGGGGTGGCCTTGGCATTCGCTACAAGGATGAAGAAGCGCCGACCGTCAAATCCTATCTGCAACCTCTGTTGCAGGAGCTAAAAAGCCGGAATCTCAAGATCCTGCTCGAACCAGGCCGCCGTCTGGTCGGCAACGCCGGAATCCTGCTCACCCGAGTTGAATACCTCAAGCCGGGCGAAGTAAAAAATTTCGCGATTATCGACGCTGCCATGAACGACCTTGCGCGTCCGGCCCTTTACGACGCCTGGCACGAGATCGTCCCGGTAGCACCGCGCAGTGGGGAACCAAGCCACTGGGAAATCGTCGGCCCGATTTGTGAATCGGGTGATTTCCTTGGACATGATCGCTCCCTGAGCATTGAGCCCGGCGATCTGCTCGCTGTCATGTCGGCTGGAGCCTACGGAATGGCCATGAGCTCCAATTACAACACGCGGCCACGTGCCGCTGAAGTCATGGTTGACGGCACGCAGACCCACCTCATTCGCCGCCGTGAGACGGTCGAAGAACTCTACTCATCCGAAAGCCTGTTGCCGTGAATCCCTCCCGCTCCGCCCTCCTTCTCGTCTGTCTTCTGGCCTTGGCTTCGTGTTCGGAGGACGTCAAGAAAAAGAGGCCGGAGCAGCCACCCGTTCCCGTCATCACCGCGCAAGCGTCTGAACAGGACATCCCGGTCACCTTACAGGTGGTCGGGCGTGCAGAAGCCTACGAGAGTGTTGTTCTCAAGTCCCGCGTTGATGGACAGGTCTCTGCTGTGCTGTTTACCGAGGGCCAACACGTCAAAAAGGGCGATATTCTGATAAAACTCGACCCGGCCGACTTTGCCGCGCGACTGCAACAGAATGAAGCTACCGCCGCCCGCGATGAGGCGCTGATTGCCAAGACACGTTCGGATACGGCCCGCTACACCGCACTCAAGCAGCGCAACTTCGTCTCCGAAGAAAAAGTGAACGATATCCGTACCAATGAAGCCGCCGCCAGCGCAAATCTGCGCGCCAGTAGAGCCAGTGAGGAGGTCGCTCGCCTGCAACTTTCCTACACGACGATTCGCTCGCCAGTTACTGGCGTGGTCGGAGCCCGCGTCGTGTTTCCGGGATCGGCTGTCAAGATCAACGATACAACGCTGGCCGTGATCAATCGCATTCGTCCGCTGCTTGCCAGCTTTTCAGTTCCCGAGAAGCACTTGCCCCGGCTTAGAGCGGCGATCAAAGCGGGCGCCGGTCAAATGAAGGTCGATATAAGCCTGCCAAGCGACAAATCGCAGCATTTCGACGGCACCGTACGTTTTATTGACAACGCCGTTGATTCGGCCACCGGCACCATTCTGATGAAGGCCGAATTGGCCAATGACGATGAAAAGCTGACTCCAGGGCAATTCCTTAACGTTGCGCTGCTTCTGGAAACGCTGGCCAATGCTGTCACGGTGCCAAATGAAGCGGTTCAGCAAGGCGCAGACGGAAATTTCGTCTTCGTGGTCAAGGAAGACGCCACGGTCGAAGTACGCAAGATCGAAACGGCAGCAGCCAGCGGTGGCAAGACAGCCATTACCAAGGGATTGAATACAGGGGAGACTGTCGTCACCGACGGCCAGTTGAGGCTCAACCCGGGAGCCAAGGTCAAGATCAAGGAACCTGACTCTCCGGGCAAAGCCGACCCTGCCGAAAAGGCCGCACAACCGCCTGCTGCCAGGTAAGGGGCCGAAATGAATCTCCCCGAACTCTGTATCCGCCGCCCGGTCATGACCACGCTGCTGATGGCAGCATTTGTCATCTTCGGCGTCATTTCATATCGCGCGCTGCCAGTTTCCGAGCTACCAAGCGTCGACTTTCCGACCATCTCGGTCAATGCCAGCCTGCCAGGAGCCTCGCCAGAAACGATGGCGGCTGCTGTCGCCACCCCGCTTGAAGGTCAATTCTCAACTATTGCGGGTCTTGATTCGATGAGCTCAACGAGCTCTCAGGGATCAACCTCGATAACGCTGCAGTTTTCTCTCGACCGGAATATCGACGCCGCCGCACAAGACGTCCAGTCGGCCATCGCTGCCTCACAGCGTAAGCTGCCGCCCGGCATGTCGTCACCGCCGTCGTTCCGCAAGGTCAACCCGGCAGATTCGCCGATCTTTTTCATCGCCCTCTCGTCGCCGACTTTGCCGCTGCCGCTGGTCAACGAGTATGCCGAAACACAGCTTGCCCAACGAATTTCCACCATCAATGGCGTCGCGCAGGTGTTGGTCTTCGGCTCGCAGAAATACGCTGTTCGCATTCGCGCCAATCCGGACCAGCTCGCGGCACGCGACATGGGCATCGACGAACTGCAAAAGGCCGTGACACAGGCCAATGTCAATCAGCCGATCGGCCTGATCGACGGCGAGCGCCAGAATTTTGCCATCAAGGACAACGGGCAGCTTACGACGGCTGCGGCCTACCGCTCACTCACCGTCGCCTGGCGCAACGGTGCGCCGATCCGTCTGGAAGATGTCGCCACGCCGGTCGACAGCGTAGAAAACAAACGCGTTGCCACCTGGAACGTGGACAAGCGGGCCATCGTACTGGCCATCCAGCGGCAACCCGGTGCCAACACCATCGAGACGGTCAATTTGATCAAGCGCACCTTGCCGAGCTTCCAGGCCAGGTTACCTGCGTCGATCACCATGACCACGCTTTATGATCGAAGCATTTCGATCAGTGAAAGTATCCGTGATGTGCAATTAACGCTGATCATCGCCGGCGCTCTGGTCATTCTGGTCATTCTGCTTTTCCTGCGCAACATTTCGGCCACGATCATCCCGGCGCTCGCGCTGCCCATCTCGGTGGTTGGCACGTTCGCGGCCATGTATGCGCTCGGTTATAGCCTGGACAACCTGTCTCTGCTGGCGCTGACACTTTCGGTCGGTTTCGTCGTAGATGACGCCATCGTCATGCTGGAAAACATTATCCGCCATATCGAGCTGGGCGAAACGCCGCTCCACGCCGCCATCATTGGTTCGCGCGAAATTGGATTTACGATCATTTCGATGACCATTTCGCTGACCGCCGTGTTCATCCCAGTCCTCTTTATGAGCGGAATTGTCGGACGATTGCTGCACGAATTTGCCGTAACCATCTGTGCGGCCATCCTCGTCTCGGGCATCGTATCGCTGACCCTCACGCCGATGCTGTGCAGTCGCTATCTGCGGCATGCCGAACCGGAAGAGCACGGCCCCATCTTCCGCGCTTTTGAGCATTTTTTTGAGGCACTATTGTCTGGGTACAAAAAAACCCTGGGCCAGGCCATGAAGCACCCGCGACTGGTCATGATGGTCTTCGTGGCCACCGTCCTGCTCACCGGATTTGTCTTCACTCAGGTTCCCAAGGATTTCCTGCCGAGTGGCGACAGCGGACAAATTTCAGCGTCTACCGAAGGCGCACAGGATGCTTCATTCGCCTCGATGGTCGAGCACCAGCGTGCTGTCGCCGCCATCATCGCCAAGGACCCAAATGTCCGCTCCTTCATGTCGACCGTCGGTGGAGGCGGCGCACGCTCGACAGCCAATTCCGGCTCGATCAATCTGATGCTCAAACCGCGCGCCGAGCGAACGCTTTCGGCTGACCAAATCATTCAGCAACTGCGCCCCAAACTGGCTGCGGTGCCGGGCATCCGGGTCTTCATGCAGAATCCGCCGGCGATTCGCATCGGTGGTCAACAAACCTCTGCGCAATACCAATACACGCTACAAAGTACCGACTTGCCCGAACTCTATCAATGGACCGATACCCTGCTCGGCAAGATCCGTCAGTTGCCTGGCTTCATCGACGTCAACAGCAATCTCAACAACATGAGCCCGGTCGTCACTATCGACGTTGACCGCGACAAGATCGGCACCTTTGGCTTGAGCTTCAGTCAGGTTGAAGACGCGCTGCAAAGCGCCTTCAGTTCGCGACAGATCTCGACCATCTACGGTGCCGCCAGCCAGTACCAGGTCATTCTCGAAGTCAGCCCCGAATTCCAGCTCGACCCTTCGATGCTTTCCCGCCTGTACGTGCGCGCCACCGGCGGCAAACTGATCCCGCTCGACACCGTAACCCGCGTCAGCCGCTCGACGCAGGCAATGACCGTCAGCCACCAGGGACAACTACCATCGGTCACCATCTCCTTCAACCTGCTGCCCGGTGTTTCGCTCGGCGATGCGGTTGACCACATCAAGGCGCTGGAACGCGAATTGCGCATGCCGGCCTCGCTCAACACCAGTCTGCAGGGAACGGCGCAAGCCTTCGAGGCGTCGCTGCAAGGCCTTGGCGTGCTGTTGCTGGTCGCCATCCTGGTCGTCTATATCGTGCTCGGCATTCTTTACGAAAGCTTCATCCACCCGCTGACCATCCTCTCCGGCCTGCCTTCTGCTGCGCTTGGCGCGCTGATCACGCTCTACTTCTTCAACGTGGATTTAAGCTTGTACGCCTTCGTCGGCATCATCATGCTGATCGGTATTGTCAAGAAAAACGCCATCATGATGATCGACTTCGCCCTCGACAAGCAGCGCAATGAAAAGCTGCCGGCCTTTGATGCCATTTACCAGGCTTGCCTGATCCGTTTCCGACCAATCATGATGACCAGCATGGCGGCACTCGTGGGCACACTGCCCATCGCGCTCGGCCTCGGCGCTGGCGCCGAGGTGCGGCGTCCGCTCGGGCTGGCCGTTGTTGGCGGCCTGCTGCTTTCACAGCTCCTCACGCTGTACCTGACGCCCGTGGTCTACCTCTATCTCGACCGCTTCACGAAGAAGGAACAGGCAGCCCACCTCGACGTTGAAGCCGAAGTGCTTTGATCCGCTATGGCTCCGACTGAAAAACCACCGCTCACCCACCTGCGCATCGACAAATGGTTGTGGGCAGCGCGCTTTTTCAAAACGCGCTCGTTGGCCGCCGAAGCCATCCACGCCGGTCACATCAAGCTCAACGGGCACTCAGTCAAGCCGGCACGCGACCTGCGCCCCGGCGACACGCTTGCGCTGGCGATTGGCGATGTCAAATGGACAGTCGAGGTGCAAGCACTTAACGACCTGCGACGTCCGGCCAGCGAAGCGCAACAGCTTTACGCCGAAACGCCCGAAAGCAGCGCGCGCCGCGCCGCAGTAAAAGAAGCGCAACGACTTGCGCCAACGCCCGGCAGCGACCTGCGCGGACGTCCGACCAAAAAAGCACGACGACAGATCAGGGGCTTCAACGACAGCTTCTGAAACAGACGAAAACGCATTGATGGCCTGTAAAGCGCATGAAATGGCGTTCTACAAAGCACATTCTCCAAGAACCGCATAGATACTTGATTCCATGGCATATACATTGAAGATGGCCGTATTTATTGGGTCGTAGCCAGGTGAACATGCTTTGAACTCCCTCAACAATAGCCACTCCAACAACGTCGCCCAATATAAAGCCGACCATGTTCCGCTCGCTCAACACCTCAGCCCTGTGGGCCGTAACACTCTCGGCCGCCGGCATCCTGATGGTTTCGATGGGCGCGCGCCAATCGCTCGGTCTTTTTCTCGCGCCGCTCAATGCCAGCACCGGCCTCGGCATCGCCTCGATCAGCCTGGCCATGGCCATCGGTCAGTTCATGTGGGGCGCCGTGCAACCCATCGCCGGCGCGGTTGCCGATCGTTACGGCCCGCGCCGCGTGGTTCAGGGTGGCCTGCTGCTGCTGGCGCTCGGCAGCGCCCTCACGCCCTTCATGAACAGCACCTGGGGGCTGACGTTTTCACTGGGTCTGCTCTCGGCCATCGGTTCGGGCGCCGGCAGTTTCTCGGTGCTGATCGGCGCGGCAACGACCCGGCTGCCGATTGAAGCACGTGGTGCGGCCTCCGGCATCATCAATGCCGGTGGATCGTTCGGGCAATTCATCTTTGCGCCGATCCTGCAGAAGCTGATTCAGGCGATGGGCTGGATGGGTGCCATGTGGACGCTGGCGGTGCTCGTACTCACAGCATTGCCCCTGGTCCGGGTGGTGTCGCAGCCGCTCGATCATGCACACCAGACAAGCACGCATGCCAACCCGGGTTTGCGCCGCAGTATTCAGGATGCGCTATCCGACCGCAGCTATCGGCTACTGCACGCCGGCTTTTTCACCTGTGGATTTCACATCGCCTTTCTCGTTACTCACCTGCCGGGCGAGGTCAACCTGTGCGGCCTGCCGCCTTCGGTCGCCAGCTGGTCGCTGGCCATCATCGGACTCTCCAACATCTTCGGCAGCCTCTATGCCGGTACCTGCATCGCCCGCTATCGCAGCAAATACGTGCTGTTCTGGATGTATGCCTCACGCGCGGTAATGATCGCGATCTATCTGGTTTCGCCAAGAACCGACCTGACCTTCTACATTTTCGCCGCCGGCCTCGGCTTTACCTGGCTGGCGACGGTGCCGCCGACAGCCGCCATCGTCGGCAAACTGTTCGGCGTGCGCTACCTCGGCACGCTCTTCGGCCTGACCCTGCTTTCGCACCAGATCGGCGGCTTTCTTGGCGCCTGGCTGGGTGGCCTGTCGATCACGCGCTTCGGCGACTACACATGGATGTGGTACGCCGACATCGTTCTGGCCAGTCTGGCGGCGCTGGTGAATCTGCCGATCAGGGAAGCCCCGGTGCTCAATCCCGCCTTGAAGCCGGCCTGAGCCATGAAACCCTTTCGCTCCGAATTTATTTCCCTGCGCGAACGACGCCATCACGTTCGCATCTGGGGCGATGACGCGGCCCCGACGCTCTTTTTCCTGCACGGCTGGGGTGATGGCAGCGCCTCGTTCCAGTTCGTCGTTGACGCCCTGCAAGGCGACTGGCGCATCGTTGCACCGGATTGGCGCGGCTTCGGCCAGACGCAGTGGAACGACGGCCCCTACTGGTTCCCGGATTACATCGCCGACTTCGACGCCCTGCTCGACTATTATTCGCCAGCGCAACCCGCGCAGATCGCCGGACACAGCATGGGCGGTATCGTTGCCAGCCTCTATGCGGGCATCCGTCCCGAACGAGTATCCCGCCTGGCCAATCTGGAAGGTTTCATGCTGTGGGTCTCCGGTCCAGGCGAGACTCCAGACCGATTCGAGACCTGGCTACGACAGATTCGCGACAACAATTCAACATTCCGTCACTACAAACTCCAGGAGGAGTTCGCCGCCCGGATGTGTGGAGACAACCCGCGCCTGACGCCCGAACGCGCCGCCTTCCTGGCTGAACATTCGCTACGCTCCACGAACGATGGCTTCACATTTGCCGCCGACCCGCGCCATCGCTGGATCAACCCGGTGCTCTACCCGATGGAGGAAGCCAAGGCCTGCTGGCGCCGGATCACGGCTCAAACACTGCTGCTTGCTGGTTGCAACTCGCCGGTTATGAAGCCGTTCATCGACCACCCGGAATCTTTTCGCGAACGCATGGCCTGCTTTGCCAACGCGCAGGATGCGTGGATCGACGATTGCGGGCACAATATGCACCACGACCAACCAGAAGCACTCGCCCATCGGCTGGACCGGTTTTTTTCCCATAGCTGATTCACCAGCAGGATTCTTCAGAACGTGTTGCTGTCTTACGTTAGATTTCGCCCGTGTGTTCTGTTTTATCCACCCAATTCCAATCATTCAAATACGTTTTTTTCTGGAGGCGTCATGTCATTAAAACAACGCTTGCTCGTCTTTGTGGCGATACTTCTCATGGCCGTCATTGCGGCCTTGTCCGGCCTGTCCTATTGGCAGATGCGCACCGAGATTGTCAACGGCGTCAACAAGGAAATTGAAGCCGCCGTGCGCGGCAACCGTGAGGCACTTTCCCGCTGGATGGCCCAGCGACGCGATGCGATCAGTGCGACGGCAACGCCGTTGGCCACCGCCAGCGATCCGATCCCGTTCCTGATTACCGGCAAGGAAGCGGGCCGTTTCGATCAGACCTTCGCCGGTTATGCCGACAAACGCATGATCTACAACCTGGCGGAAAAGAAAGCGGCCGAAGGTTATGATCCGACGGCGCGCCCCTGGTACAAGCAAGCCATCGACAGCAAAGACGCCATCGTTACCGCGCCTTATATCTCTGCCAGCACCAAGAAACTCGGTATCACCGTAGCCCGCCAGTTTGACGGCGGGGGCACACCGGCCGTCGTGGGCGGCGACATTTCGCTTGAAGAAATCATCGACGTGGTCAAGGCGATTGAACTGCGCGGCAACGGGTATGCCTTCCTGGCCACACGCGATGGCAAGATCGTCGCCCACTCCAAGCCGGAATCGGCCTTGAAGCCCGTCGCGGAAATCATGCCCGGATTCGATGCCGCCATCCTGCAATCCGCCGACAACACGATTTCCCTACGCGAACTCGACATCGAAGGGAGCAGCAAATATGTTGTCACCTCGGCGGTCGGCGGTGTGGACTGGGTACTTTGCGCAGTGGTCGACAAGGCAGCAATTTTGGCACCTCTGCGCTCCTTGCTGTGGACACTCGTATTTGCCGGCCTGATCATCGCCGCACTGGGTGCGGCTTTGGCCAACGTAGCCTTGTCCAGACTGCTCAAAGGCCTGTTCGGCCTGCGTGACGCGCTGGCGGAAATCTCAAGTGGACAGGGTGACCTGACGCGCAAACTTTCAGCCGATTCCAACGACGAAATCGGGCAAACCGCCGCCGCTTTCAACCGTTTTATCGACAGCTTGCGCAGCATGTTCATTGAAGTCCGGGAAAACGCGATCTCGCTCAATGCCGGCATCGACTCCCTGAACGGGGTGACGCGCTCGATGGCGGTCGAGTCGGAGCATCAGGCCGAAACCTTGAGTTCGACAGCGGCCACCATCGAGGAAATCACCGTCAGCATCAATCACATCGCTGAAAACGCCAAGCACGCCGAACAAACGGCCGCAAAAACCGGCGAGGTATCGCGCCACTCGGTGGGTGCGGTCAACGACCTGGCTCTTGGAATCGAAAAGATTTCCACCGAAGTAGGCCGTCTGGCCACAACGCTGAGCTCTCTCGGCGAGCGCTCCAATGCAATGAACGCGATTATCGGAGCCATCCGGGAGATTGCCGACCAGACCAACCTGCTAGCCCTGAACGCTGCCATCGAAGCCGCGCGTGCCGGCGAATCTGGTCGCGGCTTCGCCGTGGTGGCCGATGAAGTCAGGAAACTTGCCGAGCGTACGGCCAAAGCCACCGTCGAGATCGGACGGCTCATTGATTCCACGCACGTAGATATTCGCTCGGCGCTATCGGACATGGGCGAAACACAGAGTTCCGTCGCCGCCGGGCTGAGCGCTTCGCAATCCGTCGCCTCTGAAATCTCGGGAATCCAGGGCGAGGTGGCGCAGATTGTCAGCTCGATCCGCGACATTGCCGACGCCACCCATGAGCAATCGGTGGCCACCACCGAGATGGCGCGCGCCGCTGAAGAGGTCAATCGCATGACGCTGGAGGCAGATCAAGCGGTTCAAAGTGCGACGCGAACCGTTGCCGACCTGAGCGCGCTGTCAAATGGCTTGCATAGCCTGGTCGGGCGCTTCCGCCTTTAGGCATTTTTCTTGAGCACATGCCCTGAGGTGGCGTCAAAACGTCATCTCAGGGCATACAACCCAAAGGTCCTCATCTTCATTGGCTTGCGCGGCATGGCCAATGAAGATGTCCGTATTTATTGCCTTACCAGACACCTACGTATTCAGAGCCCTCCCTTAGCTGCGCTCTGCGTACCAAGAGAACACGCTCGCCGTGTAGAATTCGGCCTCTTCGAAATGGCCACTGGAAGCTCCACGATGCTTGATTATTTAACATCTCCTGAGCTGTTCCTGATCCCGCTGGCGAAGATCATCGGCATCAATATCGTGCTCTCTGGCGACAACGCTGTGGTGATCGCGCTGGCCTCGCGCTCACTGCCTCCCGATCAGCAAAAAAAGGCGGTGGTCTGGGGCTCCGGTGCAGCCATCGTCATGCGTATCATACTGACGCTCACCGCCGTCGCCTTGCTCTCGATGCCCTACCTTAAACTGATCGGCTCCGTTTTCCTGATGTGGATCGGCATCCAGCTGCTTAATTCGGATGAGAGCGAAGGTGAAATCGAATCGAGCAGCAACCTCACCACGGCCATCCGTACCATTCTGGTCGCAGACCTGGTGATGAGCCTGGATAACGTCCTGGGAGTTGCCGCCGCCGCCAAAGGCAGTTACGCGCTGCTGATCATCGGCTTGACGATTTCGATTCCGCTGGTAATCTTCGGAGCCAACATGCTGCTGCGCCTGATGGAGCGATTCCCGATCATCATCACCATTGGTGGCGCACTTCTCGGCTACGTGGGCGGTGAAATGGCCGTAACCGATCCCGCCGTCATGGGCTGGATCGATGCCAACTTCCACTCACTACACGAGATCGTCCCCCTCTTCGGTGCTGTACTGATTCTCGCCGTCGGAAAATTTCTGAACACCAGAAAGCGGTCTGAAACATCGAAAGAAATTTCATGAAAAAAGTGCTTATCCCCATTGACGGCTCGGAATGTGCGCGCCATGGCGTAGAGTTGGTGATCTCAAAGCGTTCCCTCTACCAAAACCCGGAAGACTTGGAGATCCATCTGGTCAATGTTCAGGCGAACTTCTCACAAAACATCTCCCGTTTTGTCAGCCATGATCAGATCGCCGCTTTTCATCGAGAAGAAAGCGAAAAGACGATGCAGGCGGCCTGCCGGCTTCTTGCTGCGGCTGGTGCCAAATACACCTGCCACCACGAAGTTGGCAACGTTGCCGAAGTGATCACCAACCTCGCCGACTTGCTGCAGTGCGACCAGATTGTCATGGGCACGCACGGTCGCGGCGCGTTCAAAGACTTCCTGATGGGCTCGATCACCATGAAGGTCGTGAATCTTTCAACGATCCCGATCCTTCTGGTAAAATAGCTCTTCCGCTAACTACAAAACGTAGCGCGACAGGTCCTCGTTCCTGGCCAGTTCAGCCAGGCGTCCATCGACATAGGCGGCATCAATCGTGATCGACTGCGCCCCGGTACTCCCGGCGGTAAACGACACCTCTTCGAGCAGGCGTTCCATGACCGTGTACAGACGACGCGCACCGATGTTCTCGGTCCGTTCGTTAACCGACCAGGCGACCTCGGCCAGACGCTTAATGCCATCCGGAAGAAATTCAAGCGAGACGCCTTCCGTGGCCATCAACGCCTGATACTGCATAGTCAGACAGGCATCGGTCTGGGTCAGAATGCGCTCGAAATCAGAAACCGACAGTGAATCGAGCTCAACCCGAATCGGGAAACGCCCCTGCAACTCTGGAATCAGGTCGGACGGCTTGGCCAGATGGAACGCGCCGCTAGCGATGAACAGCACGTGATCGGTACGAATCATGCCGTATTTGGTCGATACCGTCGTCCCCTCGACCAGCGGCAACAGGTCGCGCTGCACGCCCTGACGCGAAACATCGGCACCATGCGAATCGCTGCGCGACGTAATCTTGTCGATCTCGTCAAGGAAAACGATGCCGTTCTGCTCGACGTCACGCACGGCATCGTGCTTAACCTCTTCGTCGTTGACCAGCTTCGCGGCCTCCTCTTCGATCAGCAGCTTGCGCGCCTCGCTGATCTTCAACTTCCTCGACTTCTTGCGAGCACCGCCCATATTCTGAAACATGCCCTGGATCTGCGTGGTCAGCTCTTCCATTCCCGGCGGGGCAAATATTTCAGCCTGCATTGACTGCCCGGCCACTTCGATCTCGATTTCCTTGTCGTCGAGTTCTCCTTCCCGCAGTTTCTTGCGGAATTTCTGGCGCGTTGTATTTTCGTCAGCAACCTGCGTCTCGTTGAAGAAGTTGCCGCGTGCCGGTGGCAGCAGGGCATCTAGAATCCGCTCTTCCGCCGCATCGTCCGCCCGTACGCGAACAGACTTCATGGCCTGCTCACGGCCATTCTTGATAGCGATTTCGGCCAGATCGCGGATGATCGTTTCCACATCGCGCCCGACATAGCCGACTTCGGTAAACTTGGTCGCCTCGATCTTGATGAAGGGGGCATTGGCCAAGCGTGCCAAACGACGCGCAATCTCCGTCTTGCCAACACCCGTCGGCCCGATCATCAGAATGTTCTTTGGCGTGATTTCCTGGCGCAAGGGTTCCTCAACCTGCGCACGCCGCCAGCGATTGCGCAAGGCAATGGCAACGGCCTTCTTGGCCTTTCCCTGGCCAACAATATGCTTATCGAGTTCGTGAACGATTTCCTGCGGGGTCATCTGCGTCATGTCAATCCTGCGTTAAAGCACGGTTACGAAACCACTATGTTCTCATCGTCCACTCGATGTAGCAAACTTATGCAGAATGGCAACCTGGAGCTGCCTGATGAAGTCCCGCACCCTGTATTTCGTTCCGGGTGGAATCACCCCAGAAATGACACCCGCCAAGAGGATCATCGACCACGATGGAACGTTCTCGATGATATCGATTGGCGCAGTCATTGCGCGGCGAAAAATTCGGAAAAAACAGGATGGTTACATTTGGATACCAAATAAGACAAATGAAGCAACAGTCTAAATGCACGCGTTTCGATAGAATTGGTTTCGTCAAATGACATTTTCTACTAACGAAGGAATAAACAATGAACTTAACGACAACTGCTTATGTGATGGCCCTGATCGTATGCATTTTCTTGCCCCAGGCGCTTAATATTTATTTCAGCTCACGGCGCAACGTTGAATCGGAGCAATGAGTCATCACAATTTTCGGCGTCTTCGATAATTGAATAATGGCCACTGCTGGAAGCCGCACCAATTGGTCATCCACAGCGGATCAATGCGGAAAGCCAATAGGCACGGCTCTCTTCAGCACCTCTTGTCGTAGACTGTCTGTTCATGCGCGCTGTGGCTGAGCAGATGCTTTAAAAGCACGACGGGAAGCACCAGGAAGTCACTTGCAATCATCCAGGTCAACGCCGTTGCGCGTGCGCCGGCCGGAAAACTCTGCACTGCTCTGGATCCGATTCCAGGTACGCGCCGTCGATCAAGTCGATGCAGTAGGGAATTGCAGGAAATACGGCATTCAAGCAATCATCGATTGCGGATGGTTTGCCGGGTAAGTTGACGATGAGGCACTTGCCGCGAATGCCAGCGGTCTGCCGTGAGAGGATAGCGGTCGGCACAAACTTCAACGACGCGCCACGCATCAATTCTCCGAAACCGGGCATCATTTTTTCACACACCGCCTCGGTAGCTTCCGGCGTGACATCACGCACCGCCGGTCCGGTGCCGCCGGTCGTAACGACCAGGCAACAGTCCGCGACGTCGCTCAGTTCAATCAACGCCGCCTCGATCAACGGCTGCTCATCAGGGATCACCCGCGCTACAGCGTCCCACCGGCTGGTCAGCACGCGCGTAAACCACGCGTTGATGGCTGGGCCGCCCTTGTCTTCGTACTCGCCACGGCTGGCACGGTCAGAAATGGTCAAAATGCCGATGCGGGCAATACTCATGATTACTCCCTGAACCCAATTGATTCCTGAAATACCGTTCCGTCGAGCAATTGCACGGTGACGTCTTCGCCTTCCGCGATGCCGTTGCTGCCTGCAGGAACAACCAGCAGGCCATCCGCCCGCGCCATGGACAGCAGCACGCCACTGCTTTGCGTGCCGGTAGAACTGGCAAGGTAGCCTGCGCCATTGTCAGTTAGCTGGACACGAATGAACCCCGTACGACCCGGACTCGATTCCACCGGGTGCGCCAGTCTCGCCGTCACCGTCCGGCGATACAAACGGCGATGGCCCATCATGTGGCGCAAAGCAGGAACAACAAATTCCTCGAAGCAGACCATGCTGGATACCGGGTTCCCGGGTAAACCAAACACAGCGCTTGTGTTGGTCACGCCAAACGCCAGCGGATGCCCGGGCCGAATCGCCACGCGCCAGAATTTCATCTGCACGCCGAGTTTTTCGATGGTCGGCCGCACGTAATCGTGAACTCCAACAGAGGTGCCGCCAGAAACCAGCAAGACATCATAGTGAAGCCCAAGGCGAAGATACTGTTCCAGTTCGACTGGGTCATCGCGCGCGATGCCGAGCAACACTGGCTCGATGCCCAAGGCCTGAACTTGCGCCATCAAGGCATAGGCATTTGAATCCGGAATTTTGTTCGGGTCGACGGGATCGCCCATACCTTCCAATTCGTTGCCGGTTGAAAGTATGGCCACGCTTGGGCGGCGAAATACGGCGAACTGGGCCGCTTTAGCCGTCGCCAGAACACCGATCACGCCCGGGGTGATTTCCGTGCCCGCTTTCAGCAATACATCTCCGTTGCGCATGCTTTCGCCTTGCGGACGGATATCATTACCGGCGTTGGCCGTAGCGCCGATCTGCACACTGCTGGATGAAACCACCTGAGTATCTTCGACCCGTATTACCGCATCGGCTCCCTGAGGCACCGGAGCCCCAGTCATGATGCGCGCGCACTGGCCAGCATGGACGACCTGAGTTGGCCTATCGCCAGCCTTGATGTCTTCGATGATCTGCAGTGTTACGGGAGCCAGGGCGACATCCGCACTGCGCACGGCAAACCCATCCATAGCCGATACGTCGTACGGTGGCAGGTCACGATTGGCTCGCACGTCCTCGCCGAGCACGCGCGACAACGACCGCTCGAGCGTCACTGATTCGACACCCCGCCTCGAGATAGAGTCCAGAATGACGCGCTGTGCCTCGCTTGCCCGTAAATTCTCCATTACTCTGCTTTCTCCCGGTAAATTTCCGGCGCCACATTCTGTGGTGCCACACGAATTGCGTAACTACGGATGCGGCACCACCCAGGTATCGCCCTGCGGCGTAACTTCCTTCTTCCAGATCGGCACGCGCTCTTTCAGTTCGTCGATCATCCAGCGGCAAGCCTCAAGTGCAGGGGCTCTGTGTTCCGCACCCGCAGCGATGAAAACAATATTGTCGCCTCCTTTAACTGTACCGATGCGATGCACGATGCGCGCGTCGAGCAGCCCGAACTTGGCGATGGCTTCGTTGCGCAGATTGCTCATTTCCGACAGCGCCATGCTGCCGTAGGCATCGAAGCTGATTTCCGAAACCTCGCGCCCTTCGGAGAAATCACGTGCGCAACCGAGAAAGGTGCCGATGCCGCCCATGCGCTTCGAACTGCCCAGCAAGGCCTTGATTTCTTCATCCTGTGAGAAATCCTCAGTCTGAATCCTGACGGCTTCCAACATCCTATCCTCCAGAAAACTTGGCCATGAAGGCTACTTCGCTGTTGTCCGCCAGTTCTTGCGACAGATCGCGCGCATGAGCGCCATTAACGGCCATGAAACAGACGATATCGAAGGCCTGCGGGTACTGCCTTGACAAGTCGTCGCGCAAATTCTGTAAACGTAGACCGGCTCGGTGCTCAACCTGCAAAGCCGTACTACCAATACGCTCGGCAACCGGGCCGAAGAATAGAACCTTGATCATTTTCCCTCTCCGCGTTTCCACACACCGCTCTTGCCGCCACGCTTCTCTTCGAGCTGCACATATTCGATGCGCATGCCACGATCAATGGCCTTGCACATGTCGTAGATGGTCAGCAGACCGACATTGGCCGCGCACAGCGCTTCCATTTCGACGCCCGTCTGCCCGACACAACTCGTGGTAGTCACGACCTTGATCCCGACACAGCCGCTGGCGTCGGGTTCGACGATTTCGCTAAACGCCACGTCGACGCCGGTCAAGGCGATGGAATGGCACATCGGGATGATGTCCGGCGTGCGCTTCGCGGCCATGACGGCACCGACGTCGGCCACCGTGAGGACGTCACCCTTTTTGATCTTGCCTTGGCGGATGCGCGCCAGCGTCGCAGGTTGCATGCGTAAGACGCCGCTGGCGATGGCCACGCGCTGGTTAATCGATTTTTCCGAGACATCGACCATGCGTGCGCGTCCGCTGTCGGAAAAATGGGTCAGGTCGTTCATTGGCAATTCACTCTCTTTTCAACGCGGCCCGGGTTATCGCCGCAAACGCAACAGGACGGGTCTTTGGTCAAGTCGCTGCGCATGAAGTTCATATCCATTGCGTTAACAAATAGCAGTTTGCCACTCAAGCCTTGCTCTATTCCGATGAGTAGTTTGAGCGCCTCTGCCGCCTGCAGGGTTCCAATGATGCCGACTAGCGGTGCGAACACGCCGGTTGTCGCGCAACGCAATTCCGGTGCCTCGCTGGCTTCGGAAAAAAGGCAGTTGTAACACGGGGCATCGTCACGGCGGAAGTCGAACACCGAGACCTGCCCGTGGGTCAGGATCGCCGCGCCCGATATCAGCGGTTTACGCTGCGCCACACAAGCACGATTGACGGCGTAACGCGTGGTGAAGTTGTCGCTGCAATCGAGAACGACGTCGGCTCCTGCTACCAGTTTGAGCAGTCGCGCTTCATCGACACGTATCTGCAAGGCGAGGCATTCGACGTCTGGGTTGATTTCATGCAGCGCGGCCTGCGCAGAAAACACTTTTGGCTGACCGACCGTGCTCGTTCGATGAATGATCTGGCGCTGCAGGTTGCTAAAATCCACTGTGTCGTGATCGCACAGCGTGAGGTGCCCGACACCGCTGGAGGCCAAATACAACGCGGCAGGCGATCCCAAGCCTCCCATTCCAATAATAAGGGCTCGACTCCCCAGCAGGCGCTCCTGGCCTTCGATGCCAATTTCTTCCAGAAGAATGTGGCGGCTATAACGGAGAAGTTGCTGATCGTTCATCAAGGTAATCGCTGCATAATCGTCGGGTTGCCATTCAGGGGGTGATCGGAGTAAAAACCCCGAAGAAATCGGGTTTGGCTTTCCGATCCGTTGCCATTTGCACTTCACTACTCACGGGTGCGCAGATGATAGTCAAAGTCATTCGTACATGTCGAGGTATCGTCATTCGACAACGCGCGGCGGCATCATCAAGCGATAGCGGGCAAGGTAGTCGGCGCTCGGGTTTTTGACACCGCATCGCTGGCATCGGTCAATTCCAATGCAAATTATCTCCGCAGTAGTGAGATACTTCCTGCTGTAATTGGGTCAGACTGGGCCCAAACCACCCCTGTGCCATGGTTTTTCCGTTGATCGAAACAAGGAATTTCCCCGATGCCCCCAATCAGCGTGTCCGATAGGTTACTCGACCACGAGGAGATTCGCCGCCTCTCGATGCATTCCTTATTCGAAAATCTGGACAATATCTGTGAAGGCACGGTCGTCGTCGACCGTGACGCCCGCATCATCTGGATCAACGAACGTTACGCCACACGCTTGGGAGCCATCTCGGCCGTCAATGCCATCGGGCGAGCCATTGAGGACGTCATTCCCAACAGCCTGATGCGTGACGTGGTCACCACCGGACAACCGATCCTGATCGATTTGCTGGAAACACCCGGCGCCACCTTCGTTGTTTCACGTATTCCGCTCAAGGACGAGCACGGAGCAATAATCGGCGCCGCCGGATTTGCCTTTTTTGACCAGGTGCAGTCACTAAAACCCCTGTTTGCCAAACTGGAGAACATGCAACGCGAACTGGCCACGGCACAGAAGCGACTGGCCGAGGAGCGCCGGCCAAAATACACCTTCTCGAACTTCATTGGCTCCAGCCCCGTCTGCATGGAAGTGAAGCGCCAGGCGCGACGCGCAGCCCAGCTCGATGCCACGGTGCTGCTGCTTGGCGAAACGGGCACCGGCAAGGAGTTGCTGGCACACGCCATCCACGGCGCCTCAACACGGGCAGGCAGGGCCTTCGTCGGCGTCAATGTGGCGGCGATTCCCGACGCTTTGCTTGAAACGGAGTTTTTCGGCGTGGCTCCGGGCGCTTACACCGGCGCTGACCGGCGCGGCCGGGAAGGAAAATTCCTGCTAGCAGACGGGGGCACGCTGTTTCTCGACGAAATTGGCGACATGCCCCTGCTGCTTCAATCCAAGCTGCTGCGCGTACTGCAGGAACAGGAATTTGAGGCGGTCGGATCGAATCGGGTGATGCCAATCAACGTGCGCATCATCGCCGCGACCAGTGTCGACTTGCAGGGCAAAGTAGATGCCGGCCTGTTCCGTGCCGATCTGTTCTATCGCCTGAACGTTCTTTCGATCCGCGTACCGCCGCTGCGCGAACGTGTTGCCGACATGGAAGCATTGTGCGAGAACATTCTGGAGCAAATCGAACATCGAACAGGGCTCGCACATCGCGAACTGGCGCCCGACGCGATCAATCGCCTGCGTCAATGCGCCTGGCGCGGCAACGTCCGCGAGCTACACAATACGCTGGAGAAAGTGGCCATGCTCTCCGACAATATCCGCCTCGCCGCATCCGACCTGGATGGCATCCTGCCGGCCGACAGCCTGCGTGCAGAAGCCACCACTACGGCACCGGATGGCGTGAGTAGCACTTACGCAAAAGCTGTTGAAGATTTCGAGCGGAAACTGATCCTCAACGCGGTTACGGCAGCACAAGGCCGTGTCGAGGTCGCAGCGAAAAATCTCGGAATGGCCCGGGCCACGCTGTATCGCAAAATGCAAGCACTCGGGCCGTCGTCCTAATACTGAGACTTGTCTCATATTTGAGACTTCTCCGCAAAATCGGCCTCTTACCCCGTTCTGCCCAGAATTCCATCTCATAACCGAGACCGTTCGGTCACACCGGACCGACCAAGCACCAATCCGCTGCGGTAGTCCCCATACAAAACAACACGTTATGCTAACTGGCACGGCACCTGCTAAAGATATTCTCCAAGGGATATTCACAAGCAAAGATCGGCGTCGCCAGAAGCACGAAACGACAATGGCCGTCAGCCCGTCTGAATCTCCTGACCTTGGCACTTGGCGGAAGAAACAAAAGCGGTCGGCAAAAAAGAACTCGTTTCCGCTTCTGAAATCAACGGCATCAATGATGCCTAAAACAAACAGAGGAGTCATTCATGATTGGCGTTATCGGCATCCTGTTGTCACTTGTCCTGCTCATGTACCTCGCGTACAGGGGCATCACGGTTCTCATTCTTGCGCCGATCCTGGCGCTGGTCGCCGCCATGTTCTCGGACATGCCAATAATGGCCACCTTTACGCATGTCTTCATGCCCAACCTGGCCAACTACCTTAAACTCTTCTTCCCCGTCTTCCTGCTCGGTGCCATCTTCGGTAAGGTGATGGAAGATTCTGGCTGTGCCAAGGCCATCGCCCATGACATCGCCGCACGGGTCGGCAAGAGCCGGGCCATCCTCGCCGTCGTCCTGTCCTGCGGCATCCTGACCTACGGTGGCGTTTCGCTCTTCGTCGTCGCTTTTGCCGTCTATCCGATTGCTGCGCACCTGTTCAAGGAAGCCGGAACGCCCAAGTTCCTGATCCCCGGCGCCATCGCCCTCGGCTCCTTCACCTTCACGATGACGGCGCTGCCCGGCACGCCACAGATCCAGAACGCCATTCCGATGCCGTTCTTCAAGACGACCGTTTATGCCGCACCAATTCTGGGAACGATTGCCGGCATCCTGATGTTTGCCATCGGCACCTGGTGGCTGATGTCCCGCGCCAAGGCGGCCAATGCACGCGGCGAGTTCTACGGCGATCATCCGAACGAGGTCGTCAAGGAGTTCGACAGCGCCAATCTGCCCAGCGTCTGGGTTGCGCTGATGCCGATCGCCATCGTCCTGGTCCTCAACTTCATCCTGTCCGAGTACGTTTTCACGGCTAACGCAACGGGTTACGACTACCTCAAGAACAAGCCCTTCGAAACCAATCTCGGCGCAGTACGTGGTATCTGGTCGTTGGTGATTTCTCTTGTCGTCGCCGTCGTCTTTGCCATCGTCACCAACTGGAAGCGTTTTGCCAATGTAAAGGAGTCGGTCAATTCAGGCGTGTTCGGCTCGATGCTCCCCATCCTCAATACCGCAAGTGAAGTGGGCTACGGCAATGTCGTAAAGACACTGGCCGCGTTTGCCATCATTCAGGCGGCGCTGCTCGGGATTTCCGACAATCCGCTCATCACTGCGGCCATCGCCACTAACGTCCTGGCCGGCATCACCGGTTCGGCTTCGGGCGGCATGAGTATCGCGCTCGGCGCAATGGGTGAAACCTTCTACCAGGCGGCACTCGTTCGCGGCATCAACCCGGAAGTCCTGCACCGTGTCGTCGCCATTGCCTGCGGTGGCCTCGACAGTCTTCCGCACAATGGCGCTGTTGTTACCCTGCTGGGCATCACCCAACTCACGCACCGGCAAAGCTATGCCGATATCGGCATGGTTTCAGTCGTGATTCCGATCTTGGTCTGCGTTGTCGCCATCGTTCTCGGGACGCTCGGCGTCGTCTGATCCTCCCCCGGCTGAGCGTTAACACCGATGCTCAGCCGCTCAGCCGCCACGCGCGGCCGAGCATCGTCAATTAGTCCGAGGAAATTCCATGACCCTGATCGCTCAAACGGCGCAGACATCACGCAAGCGCAGCAAGATCGTCAGTGCGGCTGAGGCCGTGCGCCTGATCCGTGATGGCGACACACTCGCCACCGGCGGATTCGTCGGCATTGGCTTTGCCGAAAATATTGCAGTTGCACTTGAAAAACGTTTTCTCGGCGAGGATCCGCTCTCCCCCGCCGGCAGCCCGCGCAACTTAACACTCACCTACGCGGCCGGCCAGGGCGACGGCAAGGAACGCGGCCTCAACCACCTCGGCCACGAAGGGCTGGTGGGACGCGTCATTGGCGGGCATTGGGGCCTGGCGCCCAAGTTGCAAAAGCTTGCCGTAACCGACCGTATCGAGGCCTACAACTTGCCTCAAGGCATCATCTCGCATCTGTTTCGCGACATTGCAGCGGGCAAGCCCGGCTTGCTTTCGCGCGTCGGCCTCGGCACCTTCGTCGACCCGCGTTTCGGCGGCGGCAAGCTGAACAGCATTACCACCAAGGACGTGGTTCGGCTGATGCCCATCGACGGCGAAGAATACCTGTTCTATAAAACCTTCCCGATCAACGTCGGCATCATTCGCGGCACCACAGCCGACCCGGATGGCAACATCACCATGGAGAAGGAAGCCTTAACACTGGAAGCCAACGCCATCGCCATGGCCGCGCACAACTCGGGCGGTATCGTCATCGTCCAGGTCGAACGCATCGCCGAGCGCGGGTCGCTCAACCCGCGCCAGGTCAAGATTCCCGGCATCCTGGTTGATTGCGTCGTGGTCGCCGAGAAGCCGGAATACCACATGCAGACATTCAGCGAACTCTACAGCCCGGCCTTCTCCGGCGAAATCAAGGTACCCATGTCGTCGATTCCGGCGATGGAACTTTCGGAACGCAAGATCATTGCCCGCCGTGCCGCTTTCGAGTTAAAGCCTGAAAGCATCGTCAACCTTGGCATCGGCATGCCCGAAGGTGTCTCCAGCGTGGCCGCCGAAGAAGGCGTCATTGATTTGATGACGCTTACCGCCGAACCCGGCGTGATCGGTGGCGTTCCGGCCATGGGTTTGAGCTTCGGCGCCGCGACCAACGCCGAAGCCATCATCGACCAACCCACGCAGTTTGATTTCTATGACGGCGGCGGCCTCGACATCACCTTCCTTGGGCTGGCACAGGCGGACGCACAAGGCAATCTCAACGTCAGCAAATTCGGACCGCGCCTGGCCGGTGCCGGAGGCTTCATCAATATCAGCCAGACCGCGAAAAAGGTGGTATTTGTCGGCACCTTCACGGCCGGAAAACTCAGTGTTACCGTCATCGACGGCGCCTTGAAAATTCTTGCCGAAGGCGAAACGGCGAAGTTTGTTCCGCAGGTCGAACACCGCACATTCAGCGGCGAATACGCGTTCAAGAACAAGCAGACTGTGCTCTACATCACCGAGCGCTGCGTTTTCCGCCTGATCGAGAGCGGGCTGGAACTGATCGAAATCGCGCCGGGCGTTGATCTGGAACGCGACATTCTTGGCTTGATGGATTTCCGTCCAGCTATCAGCCCCGCGCTGAAAACCATGGATGCGCGGATCTTTCACGACGGACCGATGGGTTTGCGTAAAGACATGCTGGCGCACGCCGCCGACGTTTGACCCCGACGACACCACCATTCAGGCCTGATAACAGAATTTCAATATTTATCGTTCTCATGAGGAAATAAAATGTCCAAAGCAAGCATCATCGGCGCCTACAACACCCAGTTCGGTGCCTTCGTCAAGAAGGACAAAGCCACCGGACTCATCACCGACACCAAGAGCTATTACGACCTGCTGATCGAGGCCGGACGCGGTGCCATTGCCGATTCTGGGCTCGACGCCACGGCCATCGACGCCGTCTATGTCGGTTCCTGCTCACCCGGCACTTTCATCAACCAGGAACACGTTGCGCCGCTCGCCGCCGAGATCGATCCCGCCTTGCGCTTCAAGCCGATGACTCGCTGCGAGTGCGCCTGTGCTTCCTCGTCGGTCGCGCTTTACGACGCCATCTATGCGCTCGAAGCCAACCGTTACAGGAACGTGCTGGTGATCGGCGTTGAAAAAATGAATCTGCTGCCGACACCGCAGATGACGCATGTACTGGCCTGCTCATCGCACTGGCCGAGCGAGGGCTCGAAAGGCTGGTCGTTCCCGATGCTGTTCGCCGCCTATGCCAAGGGTTACCAGAAGCAATATGGAATTTCCAACGAAGATCTGGAACGCATGTTGTGGACGGCCGGCGCGCTGTGCTACAAGAACGGCGCCGAGAACCCGCTGGCGCATGTCAGGAACGGCCCGATGTCAATCGAGGAAATCATCAAGCTCAACGAACTCGATGCCCGAGGTAAGTGCAAGAACATGATGATCGCCCCGCCCCTGCGTTTGCATGACTGCTCGCTGGTCACCGACGGCGCGGCCGCGCTGGTCGTCACCCAGACCAGCATGGTCAACGACCGCCGCCGTGCGGTCGAGATCGCCGGCATCGGTCACTCGTCCGAACGCCTCGCGGAAAATGTCCGTCCCAACATGCACGAGTTGATGGCCGGCAAGGATGCCGCCGCCAAGGCCTACCGCGAAGCCGGCATTACCGCCGCCGACATCGATATCGCCGAAGTCCATGACTGCTTCACCATCAACATGATTCTTTCTACCGAAGCCCTAGGCCTCTCCGATGACGGACGCGCCGGCTTCGACTACCTCGACGGCCGTTTCACACGTGACGACAAGGTGGCGATCAATCTGTCCGGCGGCCTCAAGTCGAAAGGCCATCCGGTCGGCGCCACCGGCGCTTCGATGCACGCGCTGGTGTATAAACAACTGATCGGCGAAGCGATTGGCGTCCCGGCACGCAAGGCCGATGTCGGCGTCGTTTTCAACGTCGGCGGTTCGGCGGTAACGAACTGCATCACCGTATTGAAAGCCCCGAAATAAGCCGAACGTCTGCAAAGGAAGAATCATGAAAAGCTTCACCTACAACGACATGGATTTTTCGGTCGAAAAGGCGCAGGTCCGCTGGGATATTTCTCGCCGCACGGCGGAGGGTAAATCAGCCTATGTCGCCGCCGGCCTGTTCGCCGACGTGCCGGAGAGCGAGATCGAGGCGCGCGCACGCGCGCTGGTACGCTCGATGTTCCCGGTCGGCATCAAGATCGTTGGCCCGGATGTGGCGCACGCCAACCTGATCGGTGACCTCAAGATCGTCGGGCCGGACGTGGCACATCCCAACTTCATTTACTGGGACAAGGACAGTTCCTCTTCTCCCAAACAGCTGTAACGCTGCAACCAATCAAGGACAAACATCATGGAAATCAAAGGAAGCGTAGCCGTCATTACCGGTGGTGGTAACGGGATCGGCGAAGCCGTCGCCAAGTACTTCGTACGCAACGGCGCTAAAGTGGCCATCGTCGATATGGCGCAGAAGAACATCGACCGCGTCGTCAAGGAAATCAAGGAAATGGGCGGCGAAGTCATCGGCGTCCAGGCCAACGTCACCAGCGAAGCGGAAACGGCCCGGTTTTACCAAGCCGCCATCGCCGCGTTCGGCAAGATCAACATCGTCGTCTGCTGCGCCGGCATCATCCGCGACGGCACCATGCTCTCGCTCGACAAGGAAACCGGCAAGGTCTCGCGCAAGATGGGCCTCGACAAGTGGCAGCCAGTCATCGACACCAACCTCACCGGCACTTTCCTGACCGTCCGCGACGGTGCCGAAGCGATGGTCAACGGCGGCTGGCCGGGATTGCTGGTGTGTATTTCATCGGTCAACAAGGTCGGCCAGGTCGGCCAGCTCAACTACTCGTCGGCCAAAGTCGCCGATGCGTTATTGCCGAAGATCGTCGTCGGCGAATTCCTCCTGCGCGGCATCCGCAACATCCGCTGCGTCGGCATCGCTCCCGGCTATACGGCAACACCGATGCTCACCGGAATGAATCAGGACGCGCTGAAAGCCATTCTGGCCGACGTGCATCTCGGCCGCCTCGTCGACCCTGACGAAATCGCCCGCCTGATCGGGCAATGTGTGGAAAACGAAGCGATCAACGCCACCACGCTCGAAATCACCGGCGGCCTGTGCTATCCGGGCGGCATCGCCAAGTAAGCACATCAGCTCTTAACCTGCTGCACACCGGATAAGCCAGATCATTCGATCTGGCTTATCATTTTAACAAAGGGTGAGGCCGTGCAAAACGGCGTCCCAACAAGCCATTCGTCGTCGATCACTCTGATGCCGTATCTTTCAGGAATGATCGCCGGTATCAGCCAAAAACTCAACACGCTGATGTCCAAACTGCACAAACTGATTGACCTGATCCGCAGCCAGACGGTCTTGATCGCTTCTGAATCAGTTCAACTCAAACAGCATTTGACAACGGCTGCCAGCAGTGCCCATAAGCAGGAGTCACTGGCGCGAGAATCAGCACGTCCTGCGCTGCGGTCAACGTGGCCCAGTGGACTCCCGCACTGAACAAAACCGCCAGCAGTCCTTTCAGGTCACGGTCGAATTCCTCTCCCGGTGCTCGCGCACCATCAGCGAAATCACGCAACTGATCCAGGACATTTCCGACCAGACCAACCTGCTGGCGCTCAATGCGGCGATTGAAGCAGCGCGGGCGGACGAACAGGGGCGCGGCTTCGCGGTTGTCGCCGATGAAGACCACAAGCTGTCTGAACGCACCAAGACAGCGGCCAGCACCATCTCCGACAGCACCCGTGAGATAACCAGTCTGGCCGACAACCGATGGAAGCGACCCGCCAGGTCGGCACCGAGAACACCCGTGTTGCCGTCGAGCGCTCCGCCACCAGCTTCACCGGCATGGTCGGAAACTTCAGCGCGACTGCCGACGAACTGCTCGTCATTGCTGCCGCCATGCATCAACTGGAAGAAACCAATCGTGGAATTCTGGGTCATGCGCAGGAAATCGACGGTCTCAGCCAGTATCTGGGCGAGCGCATGCGCGTTTCGCTCGCGTGTTCCAACTCGCTGAACGTCACCACCGAGATACTCTGGCGTCCGGCTCCCGGCTCAAACTGGAAAGCGGCAAATTCGAGAGCACTCTGAGCCAGTGCAACGCCTACCGAGACCGCGCCGAGTTGATTCTGAAGCATCAGGCCCAGAACGGCGTCAACCTGTTCGACCAGAACTACCGCCCGATCCCAAACATAACGCCGCCAAAGTACGAAACCAGCTAGTAGTCAGTCATGTTGAAACAGATAGGCACAAAGCTTCGTCATTCCGGGCTCGACCCGGAATCCAGTAGTGCACCGCTGGATTCCCGCTTTCGCCGGAATGACGGTTTATTCACGCGTTCCAGTATGACTGCCTACTCGGACAGGCTGGCGAAAAGCGAACAGCTGAATCGCTACGAAGAAATTCTTACCAACCTGCCGGCCGCGGTTTCGCTGATTGCGGTCGATAGCAATGGCTACGCCGACGCATTGCCGGAGATTCTCAATCCAGACCGGAAATACCGATCCGTTCGCTGCCCAAAGTTACATGCACGCGGGAACCGGTCGAATTCTTACTAAAACTGGCACGCCGATCACCGTCAACGGGCTGCATTGGGGCAGCCTGCGCTTCAATGTCGCCCCCAAGGCTCTGTCCTGAACTAATGCGAACGCATTACAAATTTCGCTGGATACTACCTTCAGAACACCCGTGGATAGTGGGTCGTGGCGTTCTTATGCTAAAAAAGGCCAAAACCCGGACCAAACCCGCGCAACGAACGTGCTGCACTGCAATACGGTAAAATCCTGCCTTTATAAGCTGCCGAACGACCATGAACGCACGCCTGCGCGAAATCCCCTATAACTACACCTCGTTTTCCGACCGCGAAATAGTCATTCGCCTGCTCGGTGCGGAAAACTGGGCGATCCTCGACGAGCTGCGTCACCAGCGGGTTACCGGCCGCTCGGCGCGGATGCTCTACGAAGTCCTCGGCGACATCTGGGTCGTGCAGCGCAATCCCTACCTGGAAGACGACCTGCTCGCCAACCGCGAGCGGCGCGAGGCGCTGATCGCCGCGCTGCGCCACCGTCTGCACGAAATCGACAAGCGCCGGCAAGGAAACGACCGAGTGCTCAAGCTGTACGACGCGGCGCAAACCGCCGTCAATGCCTTTGAACGCCATTTCGGTGACACCACCGCCCTGCGCAAACGGGTGCTGAAAACGTTGCTCCGCCACACCCGCCGCGACAATATCGCCTTCGACGGTCTGGCCCGCGTTTCGCACGTCACCGACGCCACCGACTGGCGCGTGGAATACCCCTTCGTCGTTCTCTATCCCGACACTGAAGAGGAAATGTCGCCGCTGGTGCGCGGCTGCATCGAACTCGGCCTGACCATCATCCCGCGTGGCGGCGGCACCGGCTACACCGGCAGCGCCGTTCCGCTGACACCGCTGTCGGTGGTCATCAACACCGAGAAGCTGATCGACGTCGGCCAGGTCGAGGAGGTCTTACTGCCCGACTGCGATCAGCCCTACGCCACCATCCGCACAGGTGCGGGAGTGGTCACTGATCGCGTATCCGAAGCGGCCAGCGCCGCCGGCCGCGTTTTCGCCGTCGATCCGACCTCAGCCAGCGCCTCGTGCATCGGCGGCAACATCGCCATGAACGCCGGCGGCAAGAAGGCCGTGCTTTGGGGAACCGCGCTCGACAATCTGGCGTGGTGGAAGATGGTCGATACCAATGGTCACTTCATGGAAGTGACGCGCATCAACCACAACTTCGGCAAGATTCACGATCAGGAGATCGCGCGCTTCGAGATCCAGCGTTTCCAGAAGGACGGCAAGACACCCTCAGGCGCGCCCGAAATCCTAGAAATTCCCGGTCGCAGCTTCCGCAAGGACGGGCTGGGCAAGGACGTGACCGACAAATTCCTTTCCGGCCTGCCGGCGATCCAGAAGGAAGGCACCGACGGCCTGATCGTCGCCGCGCGCTGGGTGCTGCACAAGATGCCGCCGCACACGCGCACCGTCTGCCTAGAGTTCTTCGGCCAGGTGCGCGAAGCCGTGCCGGCCATCGTCGAGATCACCGATTACTTCAAGCCGGGCGGCGCCGGGCATCAGGCGGGCGTGCTACTGGCCGGCCTCGAACACCTCGACGAACGCTATGTGCGCGCCATCGGCTACGCCACCAAGGCCAAGCGTAAGGGGGAAACCTCGGGCCGACCGAAGATGGTGCTGATCGGCGACATCGTCGGCCACGACGAAAAAGCCGTGATGCTTGCCGCGTCGGACGTCGTACGCCTGTGCAACCTGCGTTCGGCCGAGGGTTTCATCGCCGTCGATGCCGATACGCGCAAGAAGTTCTGGCTCGACCGCTCACGGACCGCCGCCATTTCGCGCCACACCAACGCCTTCAAGCTCAACGAGGACGTGGTCATTCCACTGCCGCGCATGGGCGATTACTGCGACGGCATCGAACGCATCAACATCGAACTGTCGATCCAGAACAAGCTGGCACTGTGCGACAGCCTGAGCGAATTCCTGAATGGCACGCTGCCGCTGCATCGCGGTGACGCCAATCTGGACAACTCCTTGCTGATCGGCGATCAGCGCCAGGCCGCGCTGGACGCGGTGGCCGCCGTGCGCACGCGCTGGCAGTGGCTGCTGGACCAGCTCGATCTGCCCTTGAGCGAGGCCGAAACTCATTTCGAAACCTTGGGGATCACTCCCGGCAAGCTGACCAACAAGGCCGGCCAACCGAAGCTCTTCCACCGTCTGCAAGACTATTCGGTCCGCGTATCGTGGCGGTCCGAACTCAAGCCGCAGCTTGAAGCCATTTTCGACGGCAATGTCTTCCGCCTGGTGCTCGAACGCATTGACGCCATCCAGAAGGAGAACCGTCGCGGCCGCGTCTTTGTCGCCCTGCACATGCACGCCGGCGACGGCAATGTGCATACCAACATCCCGGTCAACTCGGACAACTACGCGATGCTGCAAACCGCCAACGCGGCGGTGGTGCGCATCATGGCGCTGGCGCGTTCGCTCGACGGCGTCATCTCCGGCGAACACGGCATCGGCATCACCAAGCTGGAATTCCTGACCGAAGAGGAAATCGCACCCTTCCGGGCCTACAAGCAAAGGATCGACCCCGAAGGCCGCTTCAACAAGGGCAAGCTGCTCGCCGGCGGCGATCTGGCGAAGGCCTACACGCCGTCGTTCTCACTGCTCGGCACCGAATCGCTGATCATGGAGCAATCCGAGATTGGCGACATCTCGACGATGGTCAAGGACTGCCTGCGCTGCGGCAAGTGCAAACCGGTGTGTTCGACGCACGTTCCGCGCGCCAACCTGCTCTACTCGCCGCGCAACAAGATCCTCGCCACCTCGCTGCTGATCGAGGCCTTCCTTTACGAAGAACAGACGCGGCGCGGCATTTCGCTGATGCATTTCGATGAATTCAACGACGTCGCCGACCACTGCACGATCTGCCACAAGTGCGTCAATCCGTGCCCGGTCGATATCGATTTCGGCGATGTCTCGATCCGCATGCGCAACTTCCTGCGCGAACAGGGCAAAAAGAAATTCGTTCCGGCCAAGGCCGCCGCGATGGCCTTCCTGACCATGACCGATCCGGCGACGATCCGGCTGGTACGCAAGTTCATGGTCGAGTGGGGTTACGCCGGACAACGTCTGGCGCACAAGATCGCCAAATCGTTCGGCCTGATCCAGCGCCAGGTCAAGCAGCCGCCAGCGACGCTCGGCCAGCCGACACTGTTTTTTCCAACAATTCGCTCGCAGATCATCCACTTCATCAACAAACCGATGCCCGGCGGTCTGCCCAAGCGCACCGCGCGCGCCCTGCTCGATATCGAGGACGAACGAATCGTCCCGGTCATCCGCGATCCAAAAAAAGTCAATGGCGACGACTACGCTGGCGACGCCGTCTTCTATTTCCCCGGCTGCGGCTCGGAACGGCTCTTCTCGCAGGTCGGCCTGGCCACGCAGGCGATGCTTTATGAAATCGGCACGCAGACGGTATTGCCGCCCGGTTACCTGTGCTGCGGCTACCCGCAGATCGCTGCCGGCGAATCCGATCAAGGCCAGAAGATCACCACCGACAACCGCGTGCTCTTCCACCGCGTCGCCAACACGTTGAACTACCTCGACATCAACACGGTGATCGTCTCTTGCGGCACCTGCATGGATCAGCTCGAAAAATACCAGTTCGAGAAGATTTTCCCCGGCTGCCGGCTACTCGACATTCATGAGTACCTGCTGGAGAAAGGCGTCAAACTCGACGGCGTGCAAGGAACGCGCTACATGTACCACGAGCCCTGTCACGCACCGATGAAAACGATGTCCGGCATCAAGGTCGTCAACGCCCTCATGGGACAACCGGTCGATCTCTCTGATCGCTGCTGCGGTGAATCGGGGACGCTCGCCGTGACCCGCCCGGACGTATCGACCCAGGTTCGCTTCCGCAAGCAGGAGGAAATCGAAAAAGGTGCGCGCAACCTGCGCGCCGACGGATTTTCCGGCGAACTCAAGGTCCTGACCTCGTGCCCTTCTTGCTTGCAGGGCCTGTCGCGCTACAACAACGACGGGGGTACCCAGGCGGATTACATCGTTGTCGAGATGGCGCGACACCTGCTCGGCGAAAACTGGATGGCCAACTACGTTAGCAAGGCCAACAACGGGGGCATCGAACGCGTACTGCTTTAGACGCTGAGCACCCGGTTCCTGTTAACGCGCCAAAAGCGTCAACTAGACTTCTGGTTTGCGTTCAAGTAGCGCACAATACGCTGACATAGGATAGCAGGAGGCAGGAACATGCCCGCCGCGTTTACCCAGACCACCAGTCCTCCGTCCATCCCGGACCTGCAAACCGGACAGGCGATTCTTGAATGCTTGCCGCTGGCCAATCCGCGACAGGCACAGACTGAGCTCAGTCATTTCTTTGACCGTCTGCAGCACACGCCGCCACCGAGCGATATCTATCTTGAGCTGCTCGAAGAAGCCAGGGAGTCACTTTGCTTTGTCCAGGAAGAGTCCGCCCGGCACTACGTCAACAAGCCACTGCCATTGGGTGAAGTTGAGGAAGACTACTTCCAGCGAGTGATTGCCACCTGGCGCAAGGTCGCCAACACCTACGCGCACTGCGGTCAACTCGGGGGCCTGATGGCGAACGCAGATTCAGCACGCACCGTGCATCGCTGCATCTATTACCTCGGCATGGTACTGATCGAGCATCACCGCGCGCGCCGCGAATTGCCTCGGGGTTTGTGGCTTGAGCTGCATGCGTACTACGCCCAGGCCGAGAAGCTCGGCATCGAGACCGAAGCTGTAACGGATACGCTCGACCCGCTGGAGCGCAGTACAAACTGCTCCGCCGCCTATCTCAGTCTCCTGCTTTCAGAGCTGGCGAGTCCTTACAGCCTATCGATCCGCAATCAGAATCTGGTTCGAATCTGGGCCAGCAACTGGTCGCCGCTAGTCAGTCTGCACGCTGCCGTACCGGGCGAACCCTTGCCGACGTATGTCGTCGACCTTGGTCACGATGCCGGTCTGCGGGCCACCGCCGACTGCCTTCAAACTGAGCAACTGCGGCGCATCGACACGTCGCGCCTGGCCATGCAAATAAACAACGTACGCCAGCAACTGCGGCAAAAGGTCTCTCCGGCACAAATCGGACTGGGCGAAACCTGTACCGCGGGCCAGTGTCGGCGCCTGCTTGAGCATCTGGCCAATCCGTGGCTGCAGACGCGTGCTCCGCGCAAGTTTCGCCGCCATGCCACCTCCGGCATTTCCAAGGTGAATACCGGTTTTGAAGCGATGTATTTCTGCATTTCGGGCAAGGAGTTCGTGCAGCCGGAGGAAGCTCGCAACTACTCAAGGGAGGAATACGAGCGCCTGTTCGCTTTCCGCAACATGATCGAGCCAAGCCAGCAGTTGCATATATACACGGACCAGCCCGATTTCTCGGTCGATCAATGGGAAGTGGTCAATGAGTCGGCCAACGGTTTTCGCCTGATGCGCAGTATCGCCGGCAAAAAAATGACGCACGGACAGCTGCTCGCCACCTGCCCGAACGACAGCAGTGTATTCATCCTGGCCCAGACAACCTGGCTGATGCAGGAACGCGGTGGCGGACTGATTGCCGGGGTAGCTGCGCTGCCCGGCATACCGCAAGCCATCCTGGCACGCCCGATCATTCGCGGCGGGACACACAGCGAACTGTACAGTCGCGCCTTCCTGCTCCCGGCCGTACCAGTGATCGGCAGCGAACACTCGCTGGTGATACCCCAAGGCTGGTATCGCAAGGGACGAGTCATCGAGATCTATGCCAATACCGCCTGGTGCGTCGAGCTAATGCATGTACTTGAAGATGGGCCGGATTTCGAGCGGGTCAGCTTTGTCCCACCCGAGGCCCATCCCTGAACGGGAGTCGTCCCACACCCCGTCCCATCTGACGCAAACGGTCTTTGCGTGAAATAGTTCCTTGCCACTCGATGGCCACACTATTACTTTGGTGGTAGATGGATTCCTTCAGCCATACGGAATCGATTTCTTTCAAGGAGCCAAGCATGGCCGAACCATCCGAATCACTCGAAACCTGCGAACTTTGCACATCACCCGGTGGAGAACGGGTCTGGGAAAATGCGCTCTGCCGCGTCGTCAGCATAGCCGACCCGGATTACCCGGGATTCTGCCGCGTCATTCTGAACCGCCACGAACGGGAAATGACCGACCTGCCGGAAAATGAACAGCACGAACTGATGCGCATCGTCCTTGCCGTCGAGGCTACCGTGCGCCGCGTACTCAACCCGGAAAAGATCAACCTGGCCAGCCTCGGCAACATGACGCCACACGTGCATTGGCACATCATTCCTCGCTGGCGCGAAGACCGCAGCTTCCCGAACCCGATATGGGGCCTGGCGCAACGGGACGAGCCCTCTCTTCCTGCCACCATCGACCTAATCCGACTCAAGGTGGAACTGGTCAAATCACTCGCATCGACCCAATTCTCGCCATGAATTCCCTCTTCCCAACCCTTATTGCGATTCCCGACTTGCAGGCCGGGTGCGAGATCATTTCCCGCCTGTCGCTGGCCAACCCCCAGCAGGCAGAAATTGATCTCAGTCGCTTTCTCGACAGTCTGCTAGCCGCACCACCGAACGGGGAAACGTATTTCCTGCTGCTTGAACACGCCCGCCTGCCCATCGCATTTGTCGCCGAAGAGTTGACCAAGCGCTACCTGAATAAACCCCTTCCGCTGGCAGATGTCGAAGAGGGAATATTCCAGCGCGTTGTCGCACTCTGGCTGAAAACGGCCAAAGCCTACGCCCATTGCGCTGAAAATGACTCGGCGGAAGACGATGATCCCAACCATGCTCAGCGGGTGGCGTTGATCCTGCACCGCTGCATCCAGCACACCGGCATGGCCATCGTCGAACACCAGCGTGCGCGCCGCGAACTTCCCTGGGGCTTGTGGCTCGATCTTCATGGTTTCTACGGCAGCGCCGAAGAATGGGGCGTCGCCACGCTAAACGTTCCTGACGCCCTTGACCCACTGGGGCGCAGCACTCACTGTACAGCAGCCTATATCAGCGTATTGCTTTGTGAAATGGCCAGTTGCTACGGCCTTTCAGTTCGCGACCAGATACTAGTCCGTCGCTGGGCCAGCTACTGGGCACCGCTGGTTGACCTGAGCAAGGTCGAACCAGCGCAAGCCATGCCGCAGTTCGTTGTCGACCTGATGCAGGATATTGCCTTGCGGCCTATCGCCGACTGCCTTCAAACCGAGCATCTTCGTCGCCTGGACACCTCGCGACTGGCGATGCAGGTCAGCCAGGCGAGGCACCAGATAAAGCAAAGGATACCGCCTTCGCAGCTTGGCCTTGGCGATCACTGTACCGCCCGTCAATGCAGCCGCCTGCTTGAGCATCTTTCCCGTCCGTGGTCACAGGCACGCGCGCCGAGAAAATTCAGGCGCCATGCCACGTCTGGAAGTACCCAGCTGTGCACCGGGTTTGAAGCGATGCACTATTTTGTTTCCGGCAAGGAGTTTGAACAACCGGAGAACGTTCGCACCTACTCCCGACGCGAGTTCGAGAGCCTGTTTACCTTCCGACATCAGGGAGACCCTACACAGGAGCTTCATCTGCGGCAAGAACAGCTTTCGTACGGTGTCGACCACTGGGAGGTGGTCAACCAGTCAGCCAACGGATTTCGTCTCGTTCGCAGCATCTCCGGCAAGAAAATGGAACACGGCCAGCTGCTCGCACTCTGCCCTCATGATGGAGAACGGTTTCTTTTGGCGAAAGCCACTTGGCTTATGCAGGAAAAGGGCGGCGGCTTGATTGCCGGAATTGAGGCACTGCCAGGCATGCCGATTGGCGCTGGTGCGCGACCGCTTGAGAATACAGGCGAGCCAAGCGGCAAATTCCATCGTGCGTTTTTACTGCCGGCCATCCCGGCGGTGAACTCCGAACAATCGATCGTGCTACCTCCGGGCTGGTTCCGTTCCGGTCGCACCATTGAGTTATTCACAGACGGCACGTGGCAGATCAAGCTGGTACACATACTCGATGATGGGCCGGATTTTGAGCGGATCAGTTTCGAGGTGTGTTAAGCAGGCAAGCCGCGACGGCCAGCCGGACTATCATCAAAGCATCTGATTGACCAGGCGATCCGCGCGGACCCGCGCCAGCCGCTTCATCAACCGCTGCACCGGTGCCGGGTAGGTTTCGACGGCGTCGAGTTGGCCGTGGGTAGATAACCGCCGACTATGGATCAGGATTCTTTCCAGTTCCGCCTGATGCTGTTCAAGCAGCAGTTTATTCGGGTCGTGAATCATCAGCCCGTTTTCCAGATCGAGACGCCAGGCACGCGGGTTGATGTTGTTGCCGGTCAGCAGGGCGTAATCATCATCGATCAGCAAACCCTTGAGGTGGAAGGTGTTGTCGTCGTGCCGCCAGAGATGGACGTTAAGCATGCCAGAGTCGATGGCCCTCTGGTGCGCCTTGCAAAAGCGGCGCAGGTTGGCTTCGTAGAGGTAGGGAAGCGCACCGATGGCCTTGAACGGCTCATCGAGCGGAATGTAAAAATCGTTGGCTGTCTTGTCGCCGATGACCACGGTCACCCGGCATCCGGCCTTGATTTTGGCAATGAGCGTTCGGTGGATCGGGCCGGGAAGATTGAAGTAGGGCGTAAACAGGACGATGCGCTGCCTGGCGTGACGAATCATTTGCAGGATCGTGGCATTGAGTTCGTTGCCGCGTGCACCAATGCCGAGCAAGGGCGTAATACCGACATCGCCCGCCTGGAGCACTCCATCCTCGAAGTAATAGCGGGCCTTGGCCAGCGCCCGACGGAAACGGGCGATGGCCGGGCGGATTTCAATCGTCTTTGGTGCCTTGTCGGTGTCTAGAGGATGTACGGCTGCGCTGCTGCGGATTAGCCCATTGAGCAGAGTCGCCAGACTGTCGGCCAGCGTTTTGCTCTGAATCAGATGGTAGCGGTCAAGGCGATAGCGCTCGTGCCGCTGCAGATAAACGTCGTTGAGGCTGGCACCGCTGTAGAGCACGCTGTTGTCGATGACGAATCCCTTGAGATGCATCACCCCCATGAACTCCCGGCGCTGAACCGGCACGCCGTAGAGATCGACCCCCGGACCGAGACGCTGTGCCATCTCCCGGTAGAGGGCGGCATTCCCGGCGGATTTGGTTTTTCCGATCAAGCCGCGTTGGGCGCGATGCCAATCGACAAACACTGCAATCTCCAGTTGCGGCCGTGCCTGCTTGGCGGCGTAAAGGGCTGAAAGCACTTCCCGACCCGCGTCATCATCCTGCAGGTAGAGCGTGGCGATCAGGATACGTTGCCTGGCCTGGGCGATCAGCGCCAGCAGCGTTTCGCGATAGCTTTCCGGGCTGGTCAGCGTCTTGACGTGTTCGGCCGCAACGGGAATGCAAGGCAAGTCAGCCAGTACCGGTTCACCCGAGGCGCGGGTGCGCCAGCGCTGCCACGCCGAAGCAAGACCGGAAGGCTGAGGATAGGGTATCTGGGTAGGTTCCACGGTGGGGAATTATACCGGTAGCGAGGCCTTGAAGACCGGTTGATGCACGGGTCACCGTCAAACAGCCGACTGTTTCGGGCGGGCCACCACGTTCGCCGTCAGGAGCGGAGTGGGCATACAGACGCCATAACCTTGTGCAAAATCAACGCCCATGGCACGCAGCGCTTCGATAATTGCCTCGTTTTCGGCAAATTCGGCGACGACCCGTTTGTCCATGATGTGCCCGATGCGATTGATGGTTTCCGTCATCGCCAGATCGACCGTATCGGTTTCGATGTTTCTGACAAAACCGCCATCTATCTTGAGGTAGTCGACGGGCAGATTTCTCAGATAGCCGAACGAACTGGTACCCGTGCCAAAGTCATCGAGTGCAAACTGAATGCCCATTTCCTTGCATTCCCGAACGAAACTGGCGGCGGCCTGCATGTTATTGACGGCCACGGTCTCGGTCAGTTCAAAGCAGATTGCCCCAGGCTTCAGCCCGTGCTGTAGCACTTTTTTGCGAATGAACTCAAGGAGGCCCTCGGAGTTGATCGACGCACCCGACAGGTTGATGGCGCAGGTCAGCGGTGCGCCACCTCGATCCGCGACGATCTCGTTGTAATGACTGAATACCTCATTGATCACCCAGCGGTCGATGTCCGATATCAGGTTGTAGCGCTCGGCAGCCGGCAAGAAACGACCAGGAAGAATCAGCTCACCATCGTCACCGATCATCCGGATCAGAATCTCCAGATGCTCGCAAACCTCGCTAGAGGTATCCAGAGTCCTATAGGCCTGTTGGTACAGAACGAAACGGTTTTCCGCGAAAGCGGCATTGATGCGTGCCACCCAGCTGGTTTCACTGCGTCGGGCGGCCAGATCCATATCACTAGCCAGATAGACGCAAACCCGGTCACGCCCCTGTTCCTTGGCCCAGTAGCAGGCAGAATCGGCTTCGCCGAGCACCTCGGCGACCGTCTGGTGTTCAGCCGCGATTGTGGTCAGGCCGATGCTGACGCCAATCGTGAATAACCGGGACTCCCACGAGAACTGAAATTCCCTGACCGCAGCCAGAATTTCAGCGGCGATGACTTGCCCACGTTGCGCATCGCAACCATCCAGCAGGATGCCGAATTCGTCGCCCCCCAGACGGGCCAGCGTATCGGATTCCCGAATTCGCGACTGCATCAGGCGGGTAATCTGAATGAGCAGATCATCGCCAGCCGCATGACCACAGGAATCGTTGACCAGCTTGAAGCGGTCCAGATCCATGTAGCAGATGACGTGGCTGTGCCGCCTCGTCTGAACATCGGTCAAGGCACTCAGTACGCGGTTCTCGAACTCGCGCCGGTTCACCAGGCTGGTCAGCAGATCGTGCGTTGCCTCCCACGAGCGCTGCAGATGATAAGCCCTCGCCTCGGTCACGTCGCGCAGAACCATGACACCGCCAACGACTTCGCCATCCTGGCCGAAAATCGGTGCCGAACGCTCTTCGACGGGAACCTTGGTATCGTCAAAGCGCCGCAGTTCGCCGTTACCGCGGCAGGAAACAACGCGCCGTTCAGCTAGCGCCCGGTACAGGGTATTTTCGATGGTCGCCCGAGTCGAGCCATCGATGAACATGACCGCATCCGAGAGCGGCTTGCCTTGGACCATGTTCAACGTTCTTCCGAGCAGCCGTTCGGCGGACGGGTTGATGTAACGTACATTCCCGTGGCCATCGGTAGTGAGCACGGCTTCGCTGATCGAATTAAGCGTCGTTTCGGCGCGCTCCTTTTCCTCGAACAAGGCATTCGTGGCCAGTCGTAGCGCACGCAAAGGCACGAAATCCATAACCAGGAAGACAAGCGCGCCGAGCAACAGGCCAAACATGCTGGCGACCAGAATGCCAAAAACCATTGGACGAAGCGAGCCGCTGACATCGACGCGGCCGACGATGCGCTCGTTGTCGTATAGGGGATAGCTTCTGATCAGCAAGGGGGGTTGCGGCGATTTCCCAGTCCGCAAGACCAAGTCGTCCTGTTTGTCGAAGACAGCAATCTGCTCATTCTCAAAAGGCACTGGCTCGCGCGAAATCAGTCCCTGGATGCGGTTCTCGGCAAACATCCATAAATCGGGGTTGGTGGCGATCAGGCCGTTCAGGGTTGTCGCCTTTATTCTGGCCTTGAACTCGACTGTCTCGCTGATATCGCGAAACGAAACCAGCCCGTAACCAAGAGGCAGGCTGAGTCCCGCTGCCACCGCGATGATCGCGGCCAACCGGCCGATGATCAGCGTGATACGGTTGTTACGATCAATCATGACGAATCGGCACCGGCAAGGGTCAGGGAATCCAGTGCCCGCTCTGAGTCAGGATTTCATTCCCAGCCGGCGTACCGACGAAGGACATGAACTGCTGGGCCATTGCGGAAGGCGTTGGCTTGCTGATGAAAAAGAATTTCTTGACCAGAGGGTACTTGCCCGATGAGGCGTTTTTAACGTTCGGCTCGACCCCATCCAGCATCAGCGGGCGCAACTGACGGCCTTCCGAAATAATCAGCGCCAGCGTAGTTACGCCCACGGCTCCCGGTGTACTTTCCATCTTGTCGGCCGCATCCTGATCGGTCGTTGCAAACGCGAGACCAGGCCGCTGTTCGGCTGCGGCCAGCGCCTTCTCAAGTGTCGGAGAGAGTTCCCGTATCTGCCGGGTGTTGTCGTCGCCCGGCTGGCGCATGATCGGACGGATCACCGACCCGTCGGGCCAGTTGGCCAGCTTGCCGGCATAAATATCAGCCAATTGATCGTGCGTCAGCGCCGTGGCTTTTGATTTGGCATGGACGGCCAGGACGGTCACGCTGCGGGCGTATTCGACGTCCTTTATTCCGATCGCACGCTCATCTTCGGTGAGTGCACGAGAGGTCAGCCCGATGTCGATAGCCCCTTTGGGAACGGCTCTGATCGCTCCACTGCTGCCGAGGCTGTTGACTACGACGACCTTGATGTCTGGATTGCTCTTGCTGAACGCCTCACCAAGCAGGCGGATGGTACCCAGCGCGTTGCCGGTACCTCCAATTCTGATTTCTTCTGCCATCACGGCAGGGCCCAGAAGAATTGAGGTCGCCGCGACGCCAATGGTCAGGAATAGCCAATCCCACACTCCACCTCGTGCAATCATTTCCGCACCCTTCCAGATGTGTTCTTGATCTTTTAACCGAGCATGCGGCAAGAATAGCCCAGCACGGAAAGCTGACATGTGGCATACGACACGCTTTCGTGCTGATTCGTTCGGTATTTAACCTCGGCTTTTTCCCGGCGAACACAATCCACGCTCTCAGCGTCAGAAGCGAACTGAGGCCCAGCGCCTACCGGTGGGGGTTGATCTTCAGCACCACCAGCCCGAACAGCAACCCCCAGAAGGCACTGCCGATGCTGAACAGGCTCAGGCCCGAAGCAGTGACGAGAAAAGTGATCAGTGCCGCGTCGCGTTCGCGCTCGTCATGCAGCGCGGCGCTCAGGCTGTTGCTGATGGTTCCGAACAAAGCGATGCCGGCAATCGCGGCGACCAGTTCTTTCGGCAGCGCGGTAAACAGGCTGGCGACGGTCGCCCCGAGTACCCCCGTGCACAGGTAGAAGATTCCGGCCCAAACGGCGGCGAGATAGCGGCGTTCCGGATTCCGGTCGGCTTCCGGGCTCATGCATATCGCCGCCGTGATCGCCGCCAGATTGAACTGGTAGCCCCCGAAAGGCCCGAGCAGCAAGCCGGCCAGCCCGGTCCAGCCGATCAGTGGCGACACCGGCGTGGCGTAGCCGTTGGCGCGCAGGACGGCGATACCCGGCACATTCTGCGAGGCCATGGTGACGATAAACAGCGGAATGCCGACACCAAGGGTCGTCGACAAACTGAAAGCCGGCGCGGTGAACAACGGTCGCGCCAGGCTCAACGTCACCGCTTCGTAATGAATCAACTCGGCTTGCGCCGCCCAGATCAGCCCGCCGAGAAAAGTCAGCGGAATCGTGTAGCGCGAGTTGAACCGACGGCCGGCGAGGTAAATCACCAGCATCAGCGCCACCAGCCCAAGCTGTGAACGCAGCGAAACGAACACATCCAGCCCGAAGCGCAGCAGGACGCCGCCCAACATGGCGGCGGCGAGCGTTTTGGGCACGTGTTTCATCAGCATCTCGACCCAGCCGGTCACGCCGCACAGCGTGATCAGCGCCGAGGCGAAGAGAAAGGCACCGATGGCCTCATTCATCGGAATGCCAACCAGCGCTGTCGCCAGCAGAGCGGCACCCGGCGTTGACCAGGCGGTCAATATCGGGCTGCGGAAATACAGCGACAGGCCGATACAAGTGACGCCCATGCCCAAACCGAGTGCCAGCAGCCACGAGCTGATGTGCGCCGCGCTGGCACCGGCTGCAGTGGCGGCCTGAAAGACGATGGCGGCCGAGCTCGTATAGCCGACCAGTACCGCAATGAAGCCGGCGGAAAGATGCGAAAGACCGAAAAACCTGCCCATTATTTTCCTTGGTGTGCTGTAATTCGGCATGTGCGTTAAAACGCACGAACATGTACATCGTAGCATTCGTGCGCTTTAACGCACAAGTACCGAAAGCGATTCATGGAAAACACAAACAGGGAACCCAGTCAGTATCTTGCCCGTACTCTGCGCGCACTACGCGGCGTGCGCGGCTGGAGCCTCGACCGGGCCGCACAGGAAACCGGTGTCAGCAAGGCCATGCTCGGGCAGATCGAGCGCGGCGAATCGAGCCCGACCATTGCCACCCTGTGGAAAATCGCCAGCGGCTTCCACACCTCGCTGTCCAGTTTTCTTTACCCTGCCCCGCCAGCGACGGCCGAGGGGGTCGTATTCCGCTCGGCAAGCGCCCTCCGGGGGCAGCCAGGCAGCGACGCAATGCTGGTTGCACCGCTGTTTCCCTACGAACCAAGGTTCGGCTTCGAGCTCTTTGAACTGACGCTGCTGCCCGGCTACGAGCGCCGCTCGGACGCGCATGAGGCCGGCGTGGTCGAACACGTGATCGTCGTGAGCGGGGCGATGGAGGTTCTGATCGAAGGCGAATGGATCGCGCTGCCACAGGGCGACGCGATCCGCTTTTCCGCCAACCGTGCGCACGGGTACCGCAACCTTCATGGCGAGCCGGCGGTATTTCACAACCTCATTCACTACGGACAGACGGCAACGCCGACGGAACTGTCAGAGCCGGCTGGCGACTAAACGGGTGTCCCACATCAGTCCAGTCACCCATCGTTTTTGATCAATATCAGAAGTGGCAAACAAGGGCGCGGCTACAATACGACTGACCCGCAACGCCAGCCACTGTACGAAAGCTCAACGTGATCCATCCAGAAAAGCCAGCGATCTTCGTCACCGACACCCGGCAGCGGCCTTTGCGCGACTTGCGCATTTCGGTTACCGACCGCTGCAATCTGCGTTGTACCTATTGCATGCCGCGCGAAGTTTTCGGCAAGGATTTTGTTTTTCTGCCACGCGCCGAGTTGCTCAGTTTTGAAGAAATCGAGCGCGTTGCCACGCTATTTGCGCAACTTGGCGTACAGAAAATCCGTCTGACCGGCGGCGAGCCGCTGATGCGACATGGCGTCGAACACCTGATCGAAGCACTGGCCAGGCTGGTCAACAGCGAAGGCAAGCCGGTCGAAATCGCCATGACGACCAATGGCGTCATGCTGACCAAAAAGGCGCAGGCGCTCAAGGATGCCGGGCTCTCGCGCCTCACCGTCAGCCTTGACGGGCTGAGCGAGGAAACCTTCCAGCGCATGAGCGATTCGCAGGCCTCGGTGGCGACCGTGCTCGACGGCATCGCTGCGGCGCAGGCGGCCGGGCTGACGCCACTCAAGGTCAATACGGTGATCAAGCGCGGGGTCAATGAGCACGAGATCATTCCGCTGCTTGAACACTTCCGCCATTCCGGCGTTATCCTGCGCTTCATCGAGTTCATGGACGTCGGCACGACCAATGGCTGGCGCATGGACGACGTGGTGACGGTCCAGGAAATCCTCGACCAGATTAACCGCCATCATCCGCTTCGCCCGGTCGCCCCCAACTACAGCGGCGAAGTCGCCAAACGCTGGTTACTGGCGGATGGCAGCGGCGAAATCGGCGTTATCGCCTCGGTCACCCAGGCCTTCTGCCGCGACTGCAGCCGGATCAGGCTATCGACCGACGGCAAGCTCTACACCTGCCTGTTTGCCGACCGTGGCGTTGATCTGCGCGGCCCGCTGCGGCAGGCGGCAAGCGACGAGATGCTGAGCCGCCTGATCACCGACACCTGGACGCCGCGCACCGACCGCTATTCGGAGATTCGACACGCGGCAACCGCGCTGCCGAGGCGAAAGATCGAGATGTCGTATATCGGCGGATAATCCCCCTCTGCAAGGCAATGCAACCAAAGCAAACCCAACCTGACCTTCTGGACCCCGATTCATGACACCGCCCGTATTTATGTTTGTCGGCCATTCCGGTTCCGGCAAGACCGCGCTGGTCGAAAAGCTCCTGCCCGAACTGACGTCCCGAGGCCTGCAACTGGCGACGATCAAGCACGCGCATCACCGCGTCGAGCTGGACAAGGAAGGCAAGGACAGCTGGCGCTACAAGCAGGCCGGCGCGGTTATGAGCATGCTGGTCACCGCGACCGAGTTGCAGGTCGTCGCCGATGCCGTCGACCGGCGCGAACCGGCGCAACTGGCCGAACGTTTTCTCGGCGAAGCTGACATGGTGCTGGCCGAAGGCTTCTCGCTGACGCCCGGCGACAAGATTGAAGTCCTGCGCCGCGAATGCGGCAAACCGCCGCGCTGCGCCGTCGAGGATGGCCTGATCGCCATCGTTACCGACATGGATGAAATCTATCCGCAGCTTCCGCACTTTGGCCTGAACGACATCACCAAGCTGGCGGATTTCATGCTGCAACACGCCGGACGATGATCGACGACTGCACAGCCATCGTCCTCGCCGGCGGCCAGTCGCAACGCATGGGCCGCGACAAGGCCAGCCTTCTGCTCGGCGAACAGACCCTGCTGCAACACGTGGCGGCCGTCATGCAAACGATGTTTCCGCGCGTGCTGGTCAGCGTCCGCCAGCGGCGGCCGGACATTGCCCTGCCGCAGATCTGCGATGCCTACGCCGAAGCGGGGCCGCTGGCCGGGTTGTATACCGCATTGATGCAAGCCGAAACCCCCTGGATTTTCGCCGTCGCCACTGACATGCCCTTCGTCCAGCCGGCGCTAATCGATTATCTGGCCAAGCAGCGCGACGGCTTTCAGACCGTGGTTCCCGCAGTGCACGGCCACCCGCAGCCGCTGGCGGCCTTTTACGCAACGAGCTGCTTGACCCCGTTTCGCGCACTGCTTGAGGGAAACGGCAAACGCAGTCTGCGCTCAGCGCTTGAGCAACTGAAGGTCTGTTACGTCGACGAGGCGGACTTGCTGGC